>DASUGE010000043.1:0-11812 GCA_036274215.1 Polyangiaceae bacterium
GCCGTCACGAGTCGAAGCCCGCCTTCCGCGGCCACGGGCCGAGCTCGACGAGCAGGGCCGCAACGACGCAAAGGAACGAAATATCGACCAGCGCGACCCGCAGCGCGGTCCAGAAGACGAACCGGTCCAGCAGGTCTGCGAGGACGGCTCGCTCGCTGCCCGTCCTACCGATCTTCCACATCAGCGGGGCGGCTTGGGTCGTCGCCACCAGTACGAGCAGAGAACAGACGCTCGATACGGCCAAGGTCAGCTGCGCTGGACGGCTTGCCTTCGAGCGCCAGGCGACGACGAAAGCGGCCGTGGTGAGCAGGAACCCGCCGATCCCGTACACCGAATAGAACACGATGCCGCGAGGCGAAAGGTCCGTGGCCCGAGAGAACGCTGCGAACGCGACGGGCCCGACGCTGAAGCGCGCGGGCAAGTCGATCAACATGCGAAACGTTCCCGCTCCGGCACGCAGCCCCTCGCCGACGGTAGCCGCCGCCAAGAGTGGGAGCATTGCCGACGGCGCCCGAGAATTCATCAGATGATGAATTTTCGCGCGCAGCGCGCCGGCGGTCAAGACCGGGTCCTCGAATCACGGCTCGAGCGCGTTGGCGCGCTTCTGGAGCGCTGCAACGGTCACCGGCGCAGGACTGACCCAACCGTGGTGGTCCACGGCGGCCGCGCTGGGTACGGGGCTTGGTACGGCGTACCAAGCCCCCTTCGAAGACTCGCTAAAAACTCAGCGATTACTGGTGGGCCATTCAGGACTTGAACCTGAAGCCAACGGATTAAGAGTCCGCTGCTCTACCAATTGAGCTAATGACCCGGAGCGGCGGCTTCTAGCTCAAGCCGGACCTCGTTTCAACCGGAGCCGTACGCCGCCCTACCAGCCGGGTGTGCACTCGCCGATCCCGGGCGGATCCCGGTCGAAATGCACGCAGGTGCCCTCCTCGACCGGGCACGCCGGCTCGCCGCAGGCTTCGGCTCGGCAAAGGCGGCGGCAGGTCTCGGCGCCCGGCTGGCCGACGCACGTGAGACCGGCACCGCACAGGCGCCCGGTGCCATGCCCGCACTCCTCCCCGAGCGCGCCGGCCGATTTCGGGACGCACGCCTGGCTCCCCTGTGAATCGACGAGCTTGCAGTCCTCGCCCTCCTTGCAGGCGGCGGGATGCGGGTCGAGCACGCTGCACTCCCCGACCGGGTAGCAAAGCCACGCACCCGTCGGCGTCGCCGCGTTCCCAAGCTGATACGAGAAGCTCCGGAAGCAGCTCTCGCCCGCGTCACACACCGTAAAGTCGCCGGCGCAGCAGAGCTTCCGGCAGTAGCCGGCGGCGCAAACGTCGCCGGGCGCGCACGGAGTGAGGTTACTGCACGCCGCGCCGCGCGGGTTGTCTCCCGCCGGCACGCAGAGCGGCTCGATCGCGCTCGCGCTTTCGTCGGCGACCACGGGCGTGCAGGTCTCGTCCGTCGAGCAGCCTTGCTGCGACTGGTAGTTGCAGACCGCCGAGCCGCATTCCGGCGCCTGCGAGCCGTCGTCCGGTAGCGCGATCCCGCCGCCGCCGTCAGTGACGACTTTCGGACACGACTGCTTCGTGTCGGTCTGCGCCGAGTCCGAAGAGCCGCAGCCCTGTGCTGCTGCGAGTCCGGACGCGACGATGAGGGCCCACGCCACGAAGTCCCTCAGCATCGTTTCTCAATGCGGCATTTCGCGTTGGCGTTCAAGGCAGCTCACCGTGAAGGCCATGACTACATGTAGTCATGGGTAGGTCGAACGAAGCGCGAGTGGGTGCGTCGTCCCTCGCGAAAGACGCCACGTTTGCGTGGACAGAGGCGGCGAGCCGTTCCAGATTTGTTCACACACCTCGGGAGAGGTAGCGGCCCATGTCGGCCGTGTGCTCATGGGCAGACGGAACGGGCGACCCCACGCCACTGCTATTTGGATATTCATGCCCAACTCTCTGAAGCGCCGCCCGCTCGTCGGAACTCTCCTCGGCACGCTGGGCGCCCTTGCCCTCATCCATTGCTCGCAAGCTCCCAATTCTGGGGAAACGGCGGGGCTCGGCCAGCAGGGCTGCAATCCAGCGTGCGGGCCCGGCGAGGTGTGCTCCGCGGCCCGCCATTGCGAGCCGGCAGCAAGCGGCGGCGCGTCGGCGGGCGGCACGGGCTCGGGCGGCTCCAGCTCCGGCGGGGCATCGGCCAACGGCGGCTCGGCCGGCACCGTCGTCTTGATGGTTCCCGACGCGAGCACGACGGACGTCATCGAGGTGGCCGACGGCGACGCGTGTGCCGATGTCGAGTTCGAGGTGACGAACGTCGTCCCCTCGGTCGTCCTCTTGATCGATCGCTCCGCCAGCATGAGCGACGAAGATCTCGATCCTAATGACCCCGGCGTTACGCGTTGGGACGCGCTCAAGACGGCGCTGCTCGATCCCGCCGGCGCGATCGGCGCCCTCCAAGACCAGGTGCGCTTCGGCGTCGTCTTCTATGCGGGCGGCAGCCGCAACAGCACCTGCCCGGTGCTCGACGAGGGCGGCGACCCTGCGACGCTGATGCCTCCGCGCACCGGCTTGCTTGCCGACTTCACGACGTACTTCCAGGCACTCGGTACGCTGCCCGACACGCCGACCGGGGAAAGCGTGGCGTTTACGGCGGGCGAGCTCACCGCCTTCACGGAAACGGGCCCGAAGTTCATCGTGCTCGCGACGGACGGCGAGCCCGATCTCTGCGACGACCGTCAGGAGCCGTCCGGTCGCGATCTCAGCCTCGCCGAGGTGACGGCTGCCTTCGCGAGCGGCATCACCACCTTCGTCATCAGCGTCGGCACCGACGTGGCCCTGACGCACCTCACCGAGCTCGCCAATGCCGGCCAAGGCTTCCCCACGACCGACATGCCCGCGACGCCGCGTTACTATCAGGTGACGACGCAGCAGGCGCTCACTGCGGCCTTCGAAGAGATCATCACCGGCACCCGCTCGTGCACCCTATCGCTGAACGGTGAGATTGACCCGAGGCTCGCCGAGCGTGGCGAGGTGCTCCTCGACGGCATGCCCGTGCCGAAGAGCGACACGGACGGCTGGAAAGTCGTCGACGGCTCGACGATCGAGCTCGTCGGGAGCGCTTGCGAGGCGATTCAGGAGGGCGTCCACTCGCTCTCGGCGTCCTTCCCGTGCGAAGTGATTATCAAGCCGCCGCACTGACGGACGGGCGGGTTGCGCTACGCAGGGCACGCGCGGACGGGTTAGCGTACCGCGCGTGATGAAGTCCCCCGTCGTCGTCTCGATGGTCGAAGCCGCGCGCGCCGCCGCGGGTGTGTTGCTCGGCTACTTCAGAAACCCCGCCGAGCTTCGCGTCGAGGAGAAGGGGCGCTCCGATCTCGTGTCGCAAGCCGATCGCGAAGCTGAGGCCGCGATCTTCGAGGTGCTCCGGCGCGCCGATCCCGGGGCGCGCTTCGAGGGTGAGGAGACGCTCGTGGGGCGCGAGACGAGCGGGCGGCGCTACGTGATCGACCCGCTCGACGGCACGGCGAACTTCCTGCACGGCATCCCGCATTTTTGCGTGTCGATCGCGCACGTCGACCACACGGAGGTGACGGCAGGCGTCGTCCTCGACCCGGTGCGCGACGAGCTCTTCTGGGTCGAGCGCGGCCGCGGCGCGTACCTCGGTGAGCGACGGCTCGCCGTTTCGGTGCGGCCCCTCCCTGAGGCGCTTGTGCACACGGGCATCACGCCTTCGTCGCCCCGCCAGCGCTTCCTCGCGCAGCTCGACCGCCTGATGGCAGAAGTCTCGTTCATGCGCCGCATGGGCTCGGCCGCGCTGGATCTCGCCTACGTAGCGGCAGGCCGCGGCGACGCGTTCTTCGAAGCGGGCCTCAAGCCTTGGGACATCGCCGCCGGCCTGCTCCTCGTCCGCGAAGCCGGCGGCATCGTCACCGACCTCACCGGCGGCGACACCATGCTCACCACGGGCAACATCCTCGCCGCCACTCGCACGGTGCACGCCCCTCTCCTCGCCGCGTTGCGCGCCGACTAGTCCTCCCGCGACCCGGCTGGGATTCGAAACCGACGACCCCTCGAAGGACCGCGTCGCATGGCGGGCTGCGGATCGCCCCGTCGCCGCACGAAAGGTCCGAATCCGTCGCCCCCACGCGCCAACAACGTGTCCCCGCGTGCGACCCTGTAATTACAGCGCGCCCCGTAGGATTCGAACCTACGACCCTCGGATTCGAAGTCCGATGCTCTATCCAGCTGAGCTAGGGGCGCGTATTGCCTGAGGCTTGCCGCTTCTCGCACGTGCCCGCTGACCCGGCAAGGCACCCGTGCTCCGCCCCGTCGTCGCTGCTCCTTTTCTCCTTGCGTGTGCGAGCGGCCCGCGTGATCCCCCCTCGTGCGGTTGGTGGTAGCGTCGCGCGCCGTGCGCCCTTCGTTCATCGCTCTCCCAACGCTGTGCGGCGCGCTCTTCCTCGTCGCGGGTTGCGCGGGCGACGCGCACGCTCCGAAGACGGCCGCCACGATGTCGGCGCCCGAAGCGCGTGACATGCTCGCGGAGCTGCAGGCGGCGCGGGGCATGAAGCCGGGCCCGCCTCGAGCGGTCAAGAACGCCGAAGAGCTGCTCGATATCGTGATGCGCGACGACATCGATCGCTTCGAGGATGCCGCGCGGTTCTTGGAAGGGAAGGGCGGCGTCGATGCGATCACGATGAGCGCGACGGTCGAGCTTTTGTGGAGCGACGCGTACGGCACGGTCGCGCACGTGGCGCGCGAGCTCGGACATCGCGCCGAGGTGGAGGTCGCGCGGCTCGAGGAGAAGCAGGACTCGGGGCGCGAGTTCACGAAGGACGACCAACGGCGGCTCGACGAGGCGAAGCAGCGCGTCGAGTTCGACGGCAAGGCGGAAATGGCGCTCGGTGTGCTCTCGCGCGAGCACCTCGCGTCGGGGAGCGACATCGCGCGTGAAGCGATTCGCCAGTTTCCGAGCGACGAGCGCACACTGCGCGTCGCCGCATTCTACTACCTCGCGACCGCCACCTGGGGACGCTACGACGAAGTCATGGCGTCGTTCCGCGACATCGAGGCGGACGATCCCGGCCTGCTGTTTCTGCGCGCCCTCGAGGCCCTGCGGCGTCGCAACGCGCCCGACGACGCGCGCGCACTGCTCAAGCAGGCTCTCGGCAAAAATCCGCGGCTGGTGCGCGCACAGGCCAAGCTCGTCCTGATCCAGGAAGACATCGCGGCCTCGTACACCGAGCTCACCCGCCTCGAGGCCATGGCGCCCGCGCACCCGATCGTCAGGATCACCGGCCCCCTCATCAAGAGCGAGTATCAGCTCTCGCAGTCCTTCGAGCGCGCCCGCGGCGCCGGCGGATCGTAACCCGGCCGCCCGACTTCTTGACCCGGCCGCCCGGCTTCGGAATGCTCCGGTCCGGGCTTCGCCCGCCTCATGTCTGGATCCTCAGTCCCGCCTGCGGCGGAGGAGCTCGTCCCGCGCCTGCAGGTGCGAGATCCGGACGCGTGGCTCCGAGCCGCGTCGTTCGTCGTCGTCGGCTTCGCGGCGCTTCAGATCCTCATGTTCTCGTTCGGACGGGACCAGGGCATCTACGCGCTCGTCGGCGAGGGGATGCTGCACGGCAAGCTGCCGTACCGTGACCTCTGGGACTTCAAGCCGCCGGGGATCTTCTTCGTCTACGCGGTCGCGCAGGGGATCTTCGGCAAGACGATGCTCGCGCCGCGCCTGGTCGAGGTGCTCGGTTTGCTCCTGCTCGTCGCCTGTGCGGGCAAGCTCGCGCAGACATTTTTCGGCAGCAAGACGCCCGGCTATCTGGGCGGCGCGATCGCCGCGCTGATCCACGCCGAGCTCGAGTTCTGGCACACCGGACAGCCCGAGACGTTCGGCGGCGTGCTCACGTTCGTCGCGCTCGTGCTGACGGCGGCCGAGGGGAACCGCAGGCGGCGTCTCGTGCGCAGCGTGCTCGTGGGCGTGCTGTTCGGCTGCGCGGCCCTCCTGAAGCCGCCGCTCGGAGGCGGTGCGCTCGTGTGCGCGGCCTACCTCGCGCGACGCGAGCAGCTCTCGACGGAGAAGCTCGGCTTGCGCCTGCTTCCCGTGCTCGGCGTCGGCGCCGGCGTGGTGCTGCCGATCGCGTTCGTCGCGGCGTGGTTCGCGCTCCGGGGCGGGATGGCGGCCCTCTACTGGACGATGCACGACTTCGCGCCCGGCTACACGGCGCTCGGCTGGGAGGGTCAGCACGCGCCGGAGATGTTTTACTACGCGCTCCAGGAGGCGTTCTTCAAGTTCTCCGCGCTCGGCACGGCCGGCGTCGTCGCGGCGATAGCGATCTCGCCGATGCACCAGCGTGAGCGCGAGGGCCTCTTCCTGGTGCTCGGCGTGATCGCGCTGCACATCACCGGCATCGCGATGCAGGGGAAGTTCTTTCCTTACCACTACGCGGCGACGCTGCCGCTCGTGGCGTTCCTGGCCGGGCTCGGCTGCTACAAGCTCTTCCGGCGTTGTCTCGCGGGCGGACCAGGCGGCGTGCTCGCCTTCGCGCTCTTCATGGGGGCGTGCGTGGCCATGCGCCAAGCCGTGAACGACTTGCCGCAGGATTTTTGGGAACGCTCCGCGCTGCGCATGAAATACCTCCTGCGTCTCGCGCCGCACGAGGGGCGCGAGGCGCTCGACGTCGAGCTCGCCGCCGTCGCCGACGTGAGCCTGGCCGCTGATCGCGCGGTGGCGCGCGAGCTCCGTGCCCGCACGCGCCCCGACGCGCCCGTTTACGTGTGGGGTTTCGAGCCCGTCATCTATTGGCTCGCCGCGCGGCCGCCCGCGACGCGCTTCATCTACAACGTGCCGCAGCGCACGCCCTGGCAGCGCGAGCGCGCCCGGGCCGAGCTGATGGAGGACCTCCGGCGCCACCCGCCCGAAGCCATCGTCGTGCAGAGAAACGACGTCTTCCCGATGGTGACCGGGGACACGCTCGACTCCCGGCGCGCGCTCCAGGGTTTCCCGGCGCTCGCGAAGCTCATCGACGACGGGTACGAGCTGAACGGTACGGTCGAGGATTTCGCGCTATTCTTGCGACATCACTGACTTGGGCGAAGCCGAGGTTCGACGCTGCCCCGTGTGCGGCGCGCCCGTGCCCGTCGGTGCGCCACGTTGCGACTTCTGTCGCTCCCCGCTCGCGAGCGTGCACTGCGCGGCGTGCTTCACGCTCAACGCCGCCGAAGCGAACCATTGCGTCGGCTGCGGCGAGAAGCTCGGCCTCGAGCCGATCCAGCTGCCGACGGACACTCGCTGCCCGGCTTGCCAGGCCGCGTGCATCGCCTTCGCGGGAAGCGCCGGCAAGGTGTGCGAGTGCTCGACCTGCGCCGGCCAGTTCGTCGAGCACGCGCTGCTCGAGGAGCTGCTCGAGCGCCGCGAGCTTTATCGCGTGGTCACGCGCAAACCGCCGCCGCGCCAGAATCCGCGGGGCGGTCCGGTCGTGTACCTGAAGTGCCCCGTGTGCGCGACCGCGATGAACCGCAACAACTTCGGCGGCAATAGCGGCGTCGTCGTCGACGTGTGCCCGCGGCACGGCGTCTGGTTCGACCCGGGGGAGCTCCCGCGCATCCTCGATTTCGTGCAGGCCGGCGGACTCGAGCGCGCCCGCCAGCGAGCGGAGCTCGAGCGCAAGCAGCACGAGCGTGGCGAGCGCCTGTCCGCGGCAAGCTCGCGGCTCGGCCAGTCACTCGGGGAGGAGCGGCCGGGCTTCTCCAGGACGTCCCTCACGGAGGATCTCTTCGGAATGCTGACCGAGATCGGCGAAGCGCTCGAGCGTCGTTTTCGCTAGCGTGACGGGGCGTTTTGCCGAGTTTGGCCCTTCGTGACACGCGGGCGGCGGGCGCGGCTGGTTGCACGCTTCGTGCGGCCGCGCGGACCCGCTAGAGTCGGGCGCGATGCGTCCGGCAACGGCAGCGCGCGAGCCGAGCGTCCCTGCGACGGGCGCGCACGTTTGGCGCTGGCTGCCCGCGTTCCTCGCCGGGGTGGTGCTGGTCGGTGCGCTGCTGTTCGTGCTTCACCCCATGCTCGCCGACTTTTCGACGTACGGCTTTCACGATTGGGACGTCGAGACGGCGTATCGCTACATCACCACCGTCAGCTTGCGCGCCGGCGAGGGGCCGTGGTGGCACCCGTGGCTCTGCGGCGGCGTCCCCGGGTTCGGCTATCCCGAGGGGGCGCCCAACCTCGTTTCCCCGTACCTGCCGCTCTACGTGTGGGCCGATCCCCGTACGGCGATTCGGCTCGAGGTGCTCGGCCAGGGCCTGTGCGGGCTCGCGGGCACCTACGTTTTCGCGAGCGCCCTCACGCGGAGTGTCGCGCTGCGCGCGCTGCTCGCCGCCTTGTTCATCTTGAACGGCCGCTGGGCGCTGCAGGCGGCCGTCGGTCACACCTGGCATCTGCAGTACGCGCTCATGCCCTGGGCCTTCTATTGCTTCGAGCGCTCGCTCACGGGCTCGCGACGCTGGGCCGTGGGGGCCGGAGTCGCGATGGCGAGCTGCGCGTACTGGGGCGGTATCTATCCCCTCCCGCACACGGGGCTGCTGCTCGGCGCCTACGCCGTGCTGCGTTCACTGTTCGATCGCAGCACGCGCCCGCTCGTCTCGGTCGCCGTCGCCGCCTTCTCGGCGCTCGGCCTGGGCGCGCCGAAGCTCGCCGCGGTCGCCGACCAGATGAGCCGCATCCCGCGCCTGATCGAGTCGACCGAAGTGATCGGCCCGGCTGCCCTGTGGGCCATGCTCACCGCGCCCAATCAGCGTTACGGCGTGCGCGCGGCGGCGGTGCCCGCCTACAATTGGCACGAGTGGGGGATCTACGTCGGTACCGGCGTGGGCGTGCTCGTGCTCGCGCTGTTCGCGCGCGGCTCGCGCGGCTGGAGCTACAAGATCCTCGGCATTCTCTGCCTTCTGATCGGCTTCGGCGCGTTCCACCCGCTCGCGCCGTGGGCCATCTTGCACAAGCTGCCCATGTTCGCGTCGCAGCACGTTCCGTCGCGCTTCTTGATGCCGATGCTCCTGATGCTGGGCGCGGCGTTCGTCGTGCTCGCCGCCGAGTGGATCGACCCGCGCGTCGCGCGGCGGCCGTGGCTCGACGCCGTGCTGCTCGTGCCCGTGGCGCTCCTCGCGTGGGACATGGCGCGCTACTCGCAGACGCCGTTCGAGCAAGCCTTCTGGATGGTCGCACCCGAGAACATCGAGCGGGCTACGCTCTTCGAGCAGCGGCGCGAGCCGCCGGTCGCCTACGTGCGGCGTGATTGGGCCCAACCGATCCTGCTCGCGATGTTCGCGAACACCGGCGTCTTGAACTGCTACGGCGTGGACCCGAATTTCAAGCCCGGGGTCATTGCGCGCGGCGACCGGCGTTACCGCGGGCTCGCGTTCGTCGACGACGACACCGGGACGGCCAAGGTCGTCGCTTGGGGTCCGAGCCACGCCGTGGTCGAGGTCGAGGGCGCCGCTCGTGGCTCGGTCCTCGTGTACGACATGAACTTCGACCCGAGCTGGTCGGCGAACGGGGAGCCTGCCCTCGCGGTGCGCGACCTCGTGGCGGCGCCACTCCGCGGGGGTAACGAGCGCGTCGAGCTCCGCTATTTCCCGCGCACCCTGCGCTGGTCCGTCCCGCTCGCCCTCTTTACCGTGCTGGCCTGCCTATGGCAGTCTCGCTGGAACCGGTTCCTGAACCGGATTTTTCGATCGAAGTCGGGCTAGCCGGTCATGATTGCGCGGGAGGCGCGCCTCCCCCGCCGCTTGCCCGCGGACACAAGCCGGAATAAAGGAACCACCCCATGCTCTCGTCACTCGGCGTCAAGACCCATCGTTCGTTGCTCCGTCCGCTCGCGCTCCTCGGCCTTTTCACCGCCCTCGTCGGCTGCGGCGGCGGCTCGAACGGGGCGGCGTCACCCGGCGCGGGCACCACGGCGGCCGACGACAACGGTCCCCCGGACGACGCGCCGATCACGGAGGCGCCGACCCCGCCGAAGGCGACGGGCAACCCGCTCAAGGGCGTGAAGCTCTGGATCGATCCGGAGACGAACGCCGCGCTCCGCGCGAACGCCCTCGAAAAAACTCAGCCTGACGTTGCCAAGCTCTTCCGGGAGCGCATCGCCAAGTACTCGCAGGCTCTCTGGCTCGGCGAGTGGAACAGCAACGTCTACCGCAAGGTCAAATACGTCGTCGACGACGCGAGCAGCCGGGGCGAGGTGCCGACGTTCATCCTCTACAACGTTCCCGGTCGCGATTGCGGCCAGCACTCGGCCGGCGGTCTCAAGACGAAAGAGGCGTACCAGCGTTGGGTGCGCAAGGTCGCCGCCGGCATCAAGGATCGGGCGGCGATCATCGTGCTCGAGCCCGACGCGCTCGGGCTGCTCGAGAAGGAAAACTGCCTCACGAAAGAGCAGCAAGCCGAGCGCGTCTTCTTGCTCCACGACGCGATCAAGGTGCTGCGGCAGAACCCGAAGAACATCGTCTACCTCGACGGCGGCCACTCGCGCTGGCACCCGGTCGAGGAGGAGGCGCGCCTCCTCAAGATGGCCGGCGTCGAGGACGCGCACGGTTTCGCCCTCAACACGTCGAACTACCGCGCGATGGACGAGCTCCTCCCGTTCGGCAAGAAGCTCAGCGAGCTGCTCGGCGGCGCTCACTACGTGATCGACACGAGCCGCAACGGCGCGGGCCCCTACGGCACGGAGTGGTGCAACCCGCCGGGCCGCAAGCTCGGTTTGCCGCCCACGACGGAGACGGCGGATCCGAACTGCGACGCGTACCTGTGGCTCAAGCGCCCCGGCGAGTCGGACGGCTCGTGCAACGGCGCGCCGGCCGCGGGCGCGTTCTGGGACAAGCAGGCAATCGAGCTCGCGACGCCGATGGACGCGAAGTAAGGCGGGTCGGAGGGGGGGAGGCGGTACCGGATCCGGAGTGGCCGGATTCGGGAGCGGGAGCGGATCGGATCGGGATCGGGATCGGATCGGATCGGATCGGATCGGATCGGATCGGATCGGATGGGATCGGATCGGATCGGAGGGATCGGGTTCGGAGAAGATCGGGATCGGAGGGATCGGTATTTTGGGGGGCGGGTGGGGGGCGCTCGGTGCGGTGCTCTCGCACTGCGGAGACGCTCGTGACGTGGCGTTGGGGCCGGTGAGGATCGGGTCGGGACGATTTGCGCAGGGGCGGAGCGGTGCTGGAGGGGTCGACTGCGTCATGCCGGGATGCGCACGAAGCATGCCGGCGCTGCGGAGTGCGGCCCAATAAGGCGGGGCGCCGTCATGCTTCCTGCGCTGGGGGAGGGCATGACGCAGTCGACCCCTCCAGCACCCAACGGATTTCCACATCATAAGCTCGTCGCTTATCAGCTCGCGCTCGAGCTCGTGAAGCTCGTCGTCGGCAGCCGGCTCGCGGACGCTCACCTTCGGCAACAAGCCCGTCGCAGCGCGGCGTCCGCGGCGCTCAACACCGCCGAAGGCGCGGCTCGGCAGACCCTGGCCGACAAAAGCCGCGCGTACGCCATCGCCCTCGCCGAGTGCTGCGAGTGCTGCGCGGCGATCGAAATCGCCGCCGCGCTCGGCGCGTGCTCCAAAGCCGACGAGCAAGACATCCTCGCTCTCGGTCTCCGTCTCAAGAACGTGCTCAGCCGCCTCGTGCGCTGAGCACGGGGCCGCAGTGCGCGAGCACCGGCCCCACGTGCTCCCCTGCCGACCCTACTCGAGCGCCAGCCCGAAGAAGAGGCGCAACCATGCCTCCAGATCCTCGAGCTCCACCGACCGGCCGGAGGCGATCAAGAACGAGCGCATGTAGGGGCTGAA
>DASUGE010000044.1:0-6997 GCA_036274215.1 Polyangiaceae bacterium
TCCGCTGGCAGACGCAGCCGTCGCGGGCTCGTGCGAGCCCCGCGTGAGGAGCACGACTCCACCACCACCGAGCAAAACGACGGCTGCCGCCACGGCGGCGATCAGCCCGACGTTGCTCTTCGGTGGCGGCGGAACCACGCCCTCGACCGTCGAAGCTCCGGCCCAATTGCCCGGCGTCGAGCCGAGCATGTTGTTCGCTCCCGTTGCCGCCATGGGCTGCGCGACCGCCGGTACGGGCGCGACGCCAGAGGTCGCGGGGGCAGCGGCGGCCGACGCTTGGTGCCCCTGCTGGGAAGCCCAATGATCGAGCGCGTCGCGCAAGGCCTCGGCCGTCTGAAAGCGCTCGCCCGGCTCACGCGCCATGGCGGTTTCGACGATGCCGGCGAGGACGGGATCCACGTGCGGTGCGACCTTGGCGAGCGGCTCGGGTTTTTCGAGCACGATCTTGAAGAGCAGCTCGTTGAACGTGTCGGCGAGGAACGGCACACGCCCCGCGAGCGCCTCGTAGAGGATCACTCCCGCGGCGTAGAGGTCGACGCGGTGGTCGATGTCTTTGGCGCCCTTCGCTTGCTCGGGCGCCATGTAATAGGGCGTGCCCATCACGGCGCCCGTGCGCGTCATGCTGAGGCCGCCCGGACCGCTCGAGAACTTCGAGATGCCGAAGTCGAGCAGCTTGAGGAAGTCGGGCTGCCCGCGCCGGCTCTTGAGCAGGAACACGTTGTCCGGCTTCAAATCGCGATGCACGATCCCCGCGTTGTGCGCGGCAGCGAGCGCGTCGAGCAGCTGGCGCGCGACGGGATAGAGGTCCTTCGGCGCCATGCTCCCGCGCTGACGGATGCGCTGGGCGAGGCTGTCGCCGTCCATGAACTCCATCACCATGTAGCGGTCGCCGCCGCGGAGCGTGCCGAGGTCGAGCACCTCGACGATGTGCTCCGAGCCGATGCGCCCCGCCGCCTGCGCCTCGCGCTCGAAGCGAGCGACGACGTCGGGCATCTCGGACACGCCGGCGTGCAGGACCTTGATCGCGACACGCCGATGGATGCGTGTGTTTTCGCCCTCGTAGACGGCGCCCATCCCGCCTTCGCCGATCAGCCGGACGATGCGGTACTTGTCATCGATGAGCTCGCCCGGCTGTAGGCCCATGCACCTACACCGTAGCATGGGCGCGGGCCCCGTTAGAACGCCGCTCGGACCTCCGTTCTCCATGCGCGCGGCGCCCCCGAGTTCGAGTAGAATGGCAGGGGTGACTCGTCCTTTCGCGTTGGGGCTCTGCTTCTGCTTGGCTACGATCGCACCCGCCGCCCTCGCGGCGGACGTGCCCGTCACGGAGGAAGCCCGCGCGCACTTCAGCGCCGGCGTGAGCTTCCTCGAGGATCCCGACGGTGCGCGCTACGACGACGCGTATCGCGAGTTCAGCGCCGCGTACGCCGCGTCGCCCTCGTGGAAGATCCTCGGCAACCTCGGCATCTCCGCGATGAAGCTCGAGCGCGACGGCGAGGCCATCGACGCGTTCAGCAAATACCTCTCGCAAGGCGGCAAGGAGATCGACAAGGACGAGCGGCAGCAGGTCGAGCGCGATCTGAAGACGCTCCAGGCCGGCGTCGCCTACCTCACGCTGTCGTTCGAGCCGCAGGGCGTCACGCTGACGGACGAGCGCGTGCCTCAGTCGGGAAGCTCCGTCGTGAACCGTTACGTCTTCGCCGGTGCCACGACGAAGCTCGGCCTGCACCCGGGGCACCACCGCCTGACAGTGGAGCTACAAGGTTACGACAAGGCGGTGTGGGAGGTGGACGCGATCGCGAAGCAGGAGCAAGCGCACACCTTCACGCTCACGCGCGCACCGGAGGCCGTGCCGCCGCCTGCCGTCGTGACACCCACGGCGCTGCCGGCCGAGGCGACGCCGCCACCTTCCGAGTCTTCCGGCGGCGGAAACGGCCTGCGCGTCGCGTCGTACGCCGTGCTCGGCGTCGGCGTCGTCGGGCTCGGCGTGGGCACGGTGTTCGCGCTCACCTCCAACGGCAAATACTCGGACGCCAACGACATGTGTCCGAGCTTTCCCTGCCAGCTCACGAGCGACGACGCGAAAAAGCGCGAGGACCTCGGTAAGGAGGCCGATTCGGCGAAGACGATCTCGCTCGTCGGCTTCATCGCCGGCGGGGTCGCCGTCGCCGCCGGCGCCACGATGTTCGTGCTGAGCAGCGGTAAGAAACAACAAAAGGGGCTCAGCGTGTCGCCGTTCGTTGGCGTGGGCTCGGCCGGTCTCAAGGGGAGCTTCTGATGAGCCGCACACTCTGGGCCTTGGCGCTCGGTCTCGTTCCAGCCGTATTGCCGCTCGCGTGCGGCAGCCTCAACAAGGGGGAGGTCGTGATCGTCGACGAGGCGGCGGGAAGCCAGAACGTCGGCGGTACCACGAGCGGTAGCGCGGGCAAGGCGGGAAGCACTGCAGGGGGTCGCGGGGGCACCGCCGGTGGCACGAGCGGCGGAACGAGCGGCGACTCCGGTGAGGCGGGCGTCGGAACGGGAGCGTCGGGCGGCTCGACGGGGAAGGGCGGCTCGACGGCGAAGGGCGGCTCGACGGGAAAGGGCGGCTCGAGCAACGGCGATGCCGGCACCGGTGGCGGCGGCGGCGAGCCGCCGAGCGGCTGTACCGAGAGCTCGGAGTGCGTGGCCTCCGCCCCGATCTGCGACGACGGCACCTGCCGCGGCTGCGACTTCGGTCACATGCCCGACGAATGCAGCGACTTCACCAATAACCCGTACTGCAACGACGAGGGGCGCTGCGTCGCCTGCCGCACGAACGACGATTGCTCGACGGGTCGTCCAGTCTGCGAAGAGGGCGCCTGTCGTGGCTGTAAGCTGGGCTCCGAATGCGACTCCGGCGCCTGCAACAGCGGTCGCTGCGCCGACGAGACGGCCGTCGTCTACGCGCTCGCCGTGACCGGCTCCTACGCCGCCACGTGCGGCACCAAGACGTTACCGTGCATTAGCCTCACGGACGCGGTGTCGAAGCTGTCGAAATCACGCCCGTTCCTCGTGCTGCTCGAGACGCCCGGAGCCTTCGATTATACGAACGTGACGCTTCCGCCGATGATCGACATTTGGATCTTCGGCAACGGCGTGACGGTCGGGGGCTACAACGCCCCGGTTTTCGCGAAGGCGGGCGGCAACCTGCTGCTCGACGGCGTCGTAGCGATCGCCTCCCAAAGCGGGACCTCGGCCACCTCCTTCGCGGCCGTCAATCTCACGAGCGTCTCGCTCAAGATGGTCAGGAGCAAGATCGCGAACGACTCCGAGGAATACCAGAGCACCGGCCTCACGCTCACGGACTCCACCGCGGACATCCACGTGTCGGAGTTCGTGAACTCGAAATTGGGGATTCTATCGGGATCGACCCTGCCCCTGCCGACGCAGGGGCTCACGGTCGAGCGCTGCCTGTTCCAGAACAACAACGAGGCCATTCACGTGGACGCGGATTACTTCGTGATCCGCAACAACCTCTTCATCTCGAACGGCAACACGTCGTACGTGCGCATCATCCAGCCGAGCGCCCAAAACACGGGCATCTTCGCCTACAACACGCTCTACCAAAACGACAATAACTGCAGCTACGAGGGCGGGCTCATCGCGTGCAACGGCTCGGGAACCTGCGGCATCCACAGCAGCAATCTGTTTTGGGGCAACATGTACAACGGGTCGGGCGGCACGGCCTGCTACGACCAGGTCTACGGCTATCCGACCACGATCTCGTACACGATGTCCGAGCTGCCGTACGCGGGTACGGGAAACATCGGCGGCGAAGACCCGCTCTTCGTGGACCCCGTGGGGGGCGACTACAGCCTGTCCATGGGCTCGCCGGGCATCGACGCCGGCGACACCGACCCGATGGTGATGCCCGACGTGGATTACTACGGCAATCCGCGTCCCCTGGGCGGCACCCCGGACATCGGCGCCGTCGAGTCCGAATAGCGATGAAAGGATGGCCGCTTCGGGCGCCGCGTGACGCCCGCGCGCGGCCCTGGTAGCGTCACGGATCGAGCATGCTCTCGACGGAGCTCGATGGGGCCTTGCACGCGCTCGGCGCGGCGCTCGCGACGAGCCCTGCGCTCGAGGCCGAGCTCGTGGCGCGCTGGCTGCCGCGCGTCGTCGCGCGGCCCAAGCTCGGTGAGCTTCCCGCGGAGCTCGTCGCGCCGTGCAAGCGCCTGCTCGAAGAGCTCCCCGCGATCACGCAGTCGCCGGCGGGCGTCACGGCGCTCGCGCCGCTTTTCGCCGACGTGCGCGGTATCCCGCTCCTCGCGTTCTGCGCCGCCAGCACGGCGCGCCGGAACGTCCGGCTCGCGCCGTTGCTCGTCGCGGCCGCGCGCGAGCCCGTGCTCGCCGAGCGCGCCGTCGCCATCGCGCGCGACCGCGTCGTCCAGGGCCCGCTGCTCGACGCGCTGAGCTCGGCGCCGCTGCTCGGTGACGGCAGCGAGCTCGCCGATCCCGTGAACGCCCAGGCGAGCGCGCGGCTCGAGGTCTTGATCTGGGAGGCCGGAGCGAGCGCGCTCGAGGTGCCGGTGCTCGGCGGCTGGATCTGGGGCTCGAAGAGCACCTTCGAGGCGATGGTGAAGAGCCCGGCGCACGGCTCGCTGCGCGGGCGCGTGATCGCGGCGCGCTGTCTCGAGGTGGCGGTCGGCGGCCTCTCGCCGACGGCGGATCCCGAGCTCATCGGCATGACGCTGCAGGTGCTGCAGCCGCTCTTGCTCCATCCGGAGCCGCTCGTCTGGGTGCACGCGGCGCGCGCGCTCGGTCGCCTCACGGGTAGGCTCGAGCAGCTCGAGGGCACGCTGCTCGATTGGGTGCTCGGCGAATCGCGCGTGCTGCGCCAGCGCGCCGTGACGGCGTTCGCGTCACTGCCCGCCGACCGGCTGAAGTTCTTGGCGAGCCAGCTCGTGTCGATGCTCGACTCGAAGGACGAAGAGGAGTGGGTGCTCGCGGCCGTGGCGGCGGCCACGCCGTACCTCTTCTTCGAGCGCCGCGCGCTCTGGGATCGCCTCGCGCAGCGCATCCTGAACGGCGACGGCGGTGCCGTCGCGGCACGCGCGCTCGCGCGCGGCCTCGCCGTGCTGTTCCGCCGCGATAACCGCCCGGCGGAGATTGCGGCGCCGCTCACGGCTCTGCGCGAGCTCGCGCGCGCGGCGCGTCCGAGCTCGCTCGACGAGCTCCGGCGCTGGATCGAGGTGACGGCCGCGACGGATGCCGTCGACGACGCCGAGCGCGATCCGCTCGACCTCGAGCTTGGCCTCGAGAACCTCGTGCGCATCGCCGCGCAGTACGACGACGAGGAGGCGGACGCTCGCGCCGCGCGCTTCGCGACGGCGCTCGCTCCGACCTTTCAGGAAGCGCGGCGCATCGCGCTCGGCGACGGCCGCCTGCGCCAGCGCGCCGCCGCCATCAACGCGCTCGAGGGCTCGGCGCGCGCCGTCGCGCTACGCCTCTGGGGGCCGCTGCTCGCGACGCGCCCCGCCGGTGAGCCAATCGACAATCCGGATCTCGCCGACACCTGGAAAATGATCGTCAACGCGCCGGCGGCGATCCTCGATCTGGTGAAGGAGCGCCGTCAGGTCGAAGGCGCGGACCCTGCCGCCGATCTCCCGCTCGAGGTGCTCGCGATTCGGCTCGGCGGCTATGCGCTCGACGCCTGCGGCGCCGACGCCGAGCTCGGGCCCGGTCGCGGTCCGACGGCCCACGACACCTGCCAGTGGCTGCGCAAGCTCGAAGGGCTCGCCGACGGCTCGCGCGAGCTACCGCCCGCGCTCAAGAGCGCGTTGTCGTCGCTGTTCTGGCGCCTGGTCGACACGACGCGCGGCACGGCCCTCGGCGAGGTCGACGACGTCGAGTGGCTCGGCCCCTTCGCGGCCTGGTGGGCGCTCGTCATCGATCGTCCCGCCATGTTGCTCCAGCTCGCGACCGCGCTGCCGATGATGGCCGAGGGCGCGCTAAAGCTCTGCTGCGAGCGCGCCGAAGCGTTGCGCGACAGCGTCGCTCAGGGCGGCGCCGACGGCGAATGGGGTCCGGCTGCGACCGAGGCGCTCGAGTCGCTCCACGCGCAAGGTACCGAGCTCGCACGAGCGCTCACCAAGCTCGCGCGGGCGCTCGCCGCTTTCGCGACCGCGGCGGGGCCCAAAAAGGAGCTCGAGTCGATGTGCGTCGAGCTCGTGGTCGCGGGCGAGCGGCTCCAGGGCGCGCTCGCCGACCCCGTGAAGGCTCTGCACGCTCGTCGAGGCGACACCCCGGGCGAGTCGCTCGCGCCCGCCGACGCCGAGAACGCCCCGCGCATCGCGGCGCTCGTCGCCCGCGCCATTCGCGCGCGCGACACGACCATGCTCGACGTGTGGTTCGCCTCGCTCGGCCCCGTCGCCTCCGCCCTGCTCGAGGACGCCGTGCGTGCCGCCATCCGCCGCACGCCGCCGCCGCCGCCGCAGGCCAAGAAGAAGGAGCCGAAGACCATCGAAGGCTACGAGCTCGTGAAGGCGCTCGGCGAGGGCGGCATCGGCTCCGTCTGGCTCGTGCGCAAACCCGGTGCCGACCGCCTGTTCGTGCTCAAGATCCCGAAAGCCGACGCGCTCGCGAACGCGACCGACGTCGAGCGCCAGGGCATCTTGGCCTCCTTCGTGGAGGAGGCGCGCGCGCTCGCCGGGCTCTACCACCCGAACGTCGCGAACATCATCGATCGCGGCGTCTCCGACGGCATGCCTTTTCTCGTGCTCGAGTACCTGATCGGCGCCGATCTCAAGCAGTACGCCGGCGCCCAGCTCATGACGCTCTTCGAGCTCCGGCAGGTGGTGGTCGAGTCATGCGCGGGGCTCTCGGCGCTCCACGGCGCCGGCCTCGTGCACCGCGACATCAAGCCGGCGAACATCTGGCTCAGGTTGCCGCTCGCGGGCGGGGAGCGCTTCGACCCGCAGAAGCACCGTGACCCCGCGCGCGCGCAGCCCCTCGCGGCCGTCGTGATCGACTT
>DASUGE010000045.1:0-4956 GCA_036274215.1 Polyangiaceae bacterium
GGAAAGAAGAGAACCACCGGCAGACAGAGCTCGGCATGGACCAGTGAATTTTTCGGGCCTCGAGCGAAGCGGGCCCGAAAAATTCACGATCGATCGAGCGGTCTCCGGTGTAGGTTGCAACGAGCGATGGTCGCGGATTTCCAGCGTCGACGGCAGCGTATCCGGGAGGCGATGGGCGACGGTGTGCTCGTCGTGTTCGCGGCGCCCGACGTGTACCGCAACAACGACGTCGAGCACGAGTGGCGCCAGGATTCGGACTTCCACTACCTCTCGGGCTTCGACGAGCCGGAGAGCGTGCTCGTGCTGCGTGGCGGTGCGGACCCGCGCTTCGTGCTCTTCGTGCGGACGCGCGACCCCGAGCGCGAGGTCTGGGACGGTCCCCGCGCCGGCGTCGACGGAGCGGTCGCGGACTACGGCGCCGACGCGGCGTACCCCATCACGGAGCTCGCCGAGCGCCTGCCGGAGCTCATCGGCAACGTAGAGAGCGTGCACTACATGCTCGGTCGCGTGCGCCAGAACGACGACATAGTGCTGCGTGCGCTCGACGGCGTGCGGCGCCTCGCGCGGCGCGGTGTCGGCTGTCCCCAATCGATCGTCGATCCGCGCGCCGTCCTGCACGAGCAGCGCTTGATCAAGGCTCCGGACGAGATCGCGAGCATGGAGCGCGCCGTTGCGATCACCGCCCTCGGGCACACCGCGGTGATGAAGAAGACGCGCCCGGGGATGTTCGAGTACGAGGCGGAAGCGGTGTTGCGCGGCACGTTTCGCGAGCAGGGCTCGGAGCGACACGCGTACGCGCCGATCGTCGGCTCGGGACCGAACGCGACGATCCTCCACTACAACAAGAACGACCGCCGCATGCAGGACGGCGACCTCTTGCTCGTCGATGCCGGGTCCGAGTTCGACTACTACGCGAGCGACGTGACGCGGACGTTTCCGGTGAACGGCAAGTTCACGCCGCCGCAGCGCTCCGTTTACGAGCTCGTGCTCGCGGCCGAGCTCGACGCGATTCAGGCGGTGCGCCCCGGCGTGACGCTCGACGAGGTGCATGCGGTCGCCGCGAAGACGCTGGTGGCGGGGCTCATCGAGCTCGGCATCATCGAAGGCCCGCTCGAGGAAGCCCTGACGGCCGAGCGCCACAAGCCGTGGTTCATGCATCGCACGAGCCATTGGCTCGGCATGGACGTGCACGACGTGGGCTCGTATTACGTAGCGCGCAAGCCGCGGCCGCTCACGCCCGGCATGGTCCTCACCGTCGAGCCGGGCCTCTACTTCAACACGCGCGACGAACGCGTGCGCCAGGAATTTCGGGGTATCGGCGTTCGAATCGAGGACGACGTGCTCGTCACGGAGACGGGCTCGCGCGTTCTCTCCGAATCGATCCCGAAGGACGTCTCGGCAGTCGAGCAGGCGTGCGCCGCCTAGGACGCGCGTACCTGCCGGCGCTCGCCGGCGTGCTCTCGGTAGCGCAGGTGTGCGCGGCGGAGGAGCACGAGCTCGATCTTTCGCCCGGCGTCGCCCACACCAAGGCCGCCGAGACGGGCCCGTATGTCCATACGTTCGGCGAGCTGTCGCTCGGCAAGGGCATTCACACCAATAATCCCTACCGGCTCGGCACCACCGACGCCTTCGGATTCACGGCCACCTACCTCGACCTAGCGCTCGGCCTCGCGCTCGGACCGCCGGACGGCGTGCAGCACGGTGGACAGGTCTCGCTCTTGCTTGCCACCGACGGCGTGCCGCAGCAGGTGCTCGGCTTCTCGTACGTGGCGCTCCTGCCGCTCGGAGAGCACGCGATCCTGCGGGGCCGGGCGGGCTTACCCATCGTGTTGTCTCCCGACTCGACGGTGGGTCTCGAGCTCGGCGCCGGGGGTGCGTGGCTGTTCACGGGCGGCTTCGGCGCGACGGCGGAGCTCGTCGGCAGCATGTTTTACGGGGCGGCGACGCAGGATCGGAAGACGACCGCGATCCCGGTGTTCGCGCTGCAGATCGGCATGTGGTTCGATCACGAGGTGCTTCCATGACACGCGTGCGGCGCTCGGCTCTCGGAAGGCTCGCGTTCGTGATGGGTCTCGGTGCGTTGTGCGCCGCACCGACGCCCGGCGACGTCGGCGGGTGCGGCCAACACCCCGAAACCCTCGACGGCCCCACGTTCTTCTTGAGAAAGCGCGAGGTCGACTGCAAGCAATGCACGGACTGCGACTTCCACACGGAGTTCTGCAGCGACGCCTGCTCGCGCCCGGACGGGGTGCCGTCGTTTCCCGATGGCTGCCAGCCGCTCGTGCACGACGGCGAGGTGTGCCTGAACGCCATCGAATCCTCGAGCTGCAGCGAGTACGAGGACTACTCGAAGGACAACGGGCGGCTCTTGCCGTCGGAGTGCCAGTTTTGCCCGAAGCTCGAGCCATGAGCGGGCGCGTCGTGCATCTCGGTTTCGCGCTCGCGTTCGTCGCCGCGCTCGAGGGCTGCGCCGTCGGCAACCAGCTCGTCGCGCCGCACGACGAGTACCGGCTCTATCGCACGATGCACCTCGCCCCCACGCTCGAAGGGCGGCTCGCCGCGGCGAATCGCTACCTGCACGTGGCCCCGGACGGCGCCTACGCGCCCGAGGTGAAGACCTGGTTCAAGAGCGCCGAGCAGGCGTACCTCGTGCGCGCCCACGATCGCCTGCCGATGCTGAACGCCTACGCCCAAAGCCTGCCCGACGGTCCGAGCATCGCCGAGGTAACGGCGCGCATCGACGAGCTCAAGACGACGGCGGCCTTCAATGTCGCGCGCGTCCAGCGGCAGGATGAACGCGTCGAGTCGATCGAGGCGGGGCTCGAGCGCGCGTCCGCGCAGCGCAAGGCGTTCATCGCGGAGCTCTCCGACTGGCTCGGCGTGCTCGCCGCCGTGCGGAGCTTCGGCCAACCGACGTCCGCGCTGCCGCCGGCGCTCACGCAGAAGCTCGGCCTCGGCGATCCCGCGACGGCCTGCCCGCTCGACCTGTGCGTGAAATCGTTCGCTCCACGCTTCGCGATCCCGCGCGAGCAAGGGCAGCTCATCCCACGCGAAGCGCCGTATTCGATCGAAATTCAGCTTGCGAACGGCGCGGTCGCGGCGCTGCGGCTCCGCGGGCGCGAGCTCTTCAGCCGCATCGGCGAGGCGCTCGACCTACGCCCCGTCTCGTTCGCCGATCCGCAGTCGCGTGCGGAGGCGATCGGGCGCGCGCTCTCGCTCGTCGGCAACGGGCTCGGCCCCACCCTGGGCGCCGCCACCTGCGAGAAGCCGGCGGTGAGCCCGGTCGTGCTCGATCACGCCTGCGACGGCGTGCACGTCACCGTCACCGCGGCGGTCGACGCCGGCGACGACGATCACGTCGACTTCACGCCGGAGGCGCCGCCCGCGCCGCCCGCGCCGCCCACGCCCCCCAAGAAGCACTGAACGGTCTGTCGCGCGGTGCGAGCCATGGCTCCTCTCATCCCCTACGTCCAGGTGCCCGACTTGACGCTCCTTCCGGCGCGTCTCATCGGCGGGTTTCCGCCCGCGCCCGTCGCGCTGAAGCCGTTCGGGACCCTCGTGGCGCTCGGCCTCTACGCCGGCACGATGTCGGCGCTCTGGGTGACGCGGCGGCGTGGCGTGAGCGAGCGCGCGATGGTGTCGTTCCTCACGTGGATCGTGATCTCGAGCTTCTTCTTCGCGCACGTGCTCGACACGCTCTCGTACTACCCGGCCGAGGTGCTGCGCGATCCGTGGTCGCTCCTGCGCCTCTGGGAAGGGCTCTCGAGCTTCGGCGGCTTCACGGGCTGCGTGCTCGGCGGGGTTGCCTGGCGCTTGTGGCACAAGACGCCGATCCTCGCGTACTCGGACATCGTCGCGAGCTGTTTTCCGGTGAGTTGGACGTTCGGGCGGCTCGGTTGCTCGATCGCGCACGACCACCCGGGGATACACAGCGACGCATGGTTCGCGGTCCGCTATCCGGACGGCGGCCGGCTCGATCTCGGCCTGCTCGAGCTCCTGATCACCGTGCCACTGATGCTCGTCTTCTTCCGCTTGCTCAGAAAGCCGCGCCCCTGGGGCTTCTATGCGGGCGTCATGTGCATCTACTACGCGCCGCTGCGCTTCCTCATGGACTTTTTGCGCGAGCGCACGGGCGTGAACGTCGGCTCGGCATTGCTCGCGGGCGGCGACGCGCGCTATTTCGCGCTCACGCCGGCGCAGTGGGGCTGCCTCCCGCTGCTCGCGCTCGGGGTCGTGCTGCTCGTGCGAGCACCCCGGGCAGGGGTTGACCCGCCGCCGGTTCCGGCCCGCTTGGCCGCGAAGTCCTAGGCCCGAAGCCAGAGCGCGCCCGGCGCAACGCGCGCCGCGAGCGGCAGCCGCCCCGGCGTTTCGCCGTCGAGATCGATGAGCACCTCCGCGCCGGGAACCAGCGCTTCGGCCTCGATCACGCGCCCGCGCGTGTGCTCCACGTACGGCCTGTCGAGGTGGGTGCCGCTGTACACGCTCTGCGTGAGCGCCACGGTGCCGAGGCGGGTGAGATCGCCGAGCGCGACCACGTCGAGCTTGCCGTCGCGCGGATCGGCCTCGGGGGCGATCATCATCCCTCCACCGAAGTAGCGGCCGTTGGCGAGCGCGACGTTCACGATCGGCGATTCGAGGAAAGTCGCGCCGTCGACCTTCACGCGCACCGGCGCGTTGCGGTACGCGATGAGTCCGCGCAGCGTGCCGAGGTAGAACGCGGCCTTGCCGCCGAGCCACTTCGGTCCGGCGTTCACGATGCGATCGGTGAGGCCGCCGAGCCCGAAGCTCGCGATGTTCACGAACGCTCGCGTCTCGAGCACGCCGGTGTGGCTCGTGACGCGCAGGATGCCGAGGTCGAACGGACGAGGCTCGCTCGTGAGCAGCCGCTCGACCGCTTCGTCGAGGCCGGTCCCGAGCTCGAGCGTCTTCCTGAAGTCGCCGCCCGTGCCGAGGGGC
>DASUGE010000046.1:0-6446 GCA_036274215.1 Polyangiaceae bacterium
GCGTTCGGCTGCGCGGTGGCTGCCCTCGTCAGCCTCGCCCTCGCCGGGTGCAAAGCGGATTCGTGCGATCCCGCGCTCGTCAACGTGGCGATGACCTTCATGCAGGAGCACCAGAGCTGCGTCGTGAACGATGACTGCGTCGTCGTCCCCGATTTCTGCGAGACGCTCCCGCACGGCGACTGCGGGCAGCTCGTGATGAATCGCGAAGGCGCAACGTCGGCCAAGTGGGCCGACATCACGAAGGAGCTCAAGGAGTGCTCGCCCGACGAATGCACCGTCTGCGGCGCGGCGCTCGTTCCCGGCTGCACCAACGGCTCTTGCGGAGGGCCGTAACGACTCGGCTCGCCCGGCTGCGCGCGATCGGTGGTAGGTCTACTCGGCATGCCCGAGTTCATCTTCACGATGCAGGACGTCTCGCGCGTCCACCCGCCGGATAAACGCGTTCTCGAGAACATCACGCTCGCGTTCTTCTACGGCGCGAAGATCGGCGTGATCGGCGGCAACGGCTCGGGCAAGAGCTCGCTCATCCGCATCATGGCCGGCGTCGACAAGGACTTCTTGGGCGAGGCGCGCGCGGCCGACGGCATCCGCATCGGCTACTTCGCGCAGGAGCCGGAGCTCGGCGCGGCGGACACCGTGCGCGAGTCGGTGGACGAAGCCGTGAGCGACATCCGCGGCATCGTCAAGGAGTTCGAGGACCTCAGCATGAAGCTCGGCGAGCCGATGTCCGATGAGGAGATGACGAAGCTGCTCGAAAAGCAGGGCGCGCTCCAGGACAAGATCGACGCCATCGACGCCTGGAACCTCGACTCGCGCGTCGACATCGCGATGGAAGCGCTCCGCGTACCGCCGGGCGAGGCCAAGCTCAAGGATCTGTCGGGCGGCGAGCGGCGGCGCGTGGCGCTGTGTCGCATCGTCCTCAGCCGGCCCGACATGATCCTGCTCGACGAGCCGACGAACCACCTCGACGCCGAGTCGGTCGCGTGGCTCGAGCGCTTCCTGCACGAGTACACGGGCACCGTCGTCGCCGTCACGCACGACCGTTACTTCCTCGACAATGCCGCGCAGTGGATTTTGGAACTGGATCGGGGACGCGGCTACCCGTTCAAGGGCAACTACTCGTCCTGGCTCGAGCAGAAGCAGAAGCGGCTCGCGCAGGAAGAGAAGGCTGAGAGCGCACGCCAGCGCAAGCTGAAGGAAGAGCTCGCCTGGGTGCAGGCGTCGCCCCGCGCGCGCCAGGCGAAGAGCAAGGCGAGGCTCGCGGCCTACGAAGATCTCCTCAGCAAAGCCAACAAGGGCCCGTCCGATCCGAGCGAAATCAGCATTCCGCCCGGTCCGCGCCTCGGCGACGTAGTCATCGAGTGCGACAAGCTCAAGAAGGGCTTCGGGGACCGGCTCCTGATCGACGACCTCACGTTCAAGCTGCCACCTGCGGGCATCGTCGGCGTGATCGGGCCGAACGGCGCCGGCAAGACGACGCTCTTCCGCATGCTCGTCGGGCAGGACAAACCCGACGCCGGCACGCTGCGCATCGGCGAAACCGTGAAGATCGCGTACGTCGATCAGTCGCGCGCGAGCCTCGCGGGCGACAACAGCGTCTGGCAGGAGATCACGGGCGGAGAAGAGAAGCTCCTGCTCGGCAAGCGCGAGATCGCGTCGCGCGCCTACTGCGGGTGGTTCGGGTTCAAGGGCGCCGACCAGCAGAAGAAGGTGGGCACACTCTCGGGCGGAGAGCGCAACCGCGTCCAGCTCGCCAAGCTCCTCAAGGAGGGCGGTAATCTGCTGCTGCTCGACGAGCCGACGAACGATCTCGACGTCGAGACCTTGCGCTCCCTCGAGCAAGCGCTGCTCGAGTTCCCGGGCTGCGCGGTGATCATCACCCACGATCGCTGGTTTTTGGACCGCATCGCGACGCACATCCTCGCCTTCGAGGGCGACAGCCACGTCGAGTGGTTCGAGGGCAACTACCGCATGTACGAGGAGGACCGGCGCCGCCGCTTCGGCGAAGACGCCGATCAACCCCATCGCATCAAGTACAAGCGCATCAAGCTCGACTAGCGAGTCGGCCGAGCACTCCCATGACCGAAAATCCGATCCTGATCGTCATGGCCCTCGAGGTCGAGGCGCAGGGCCTGTTTCGCGCGCGCGGAGCGGACGTGCTCTTCACGGGCATCGGCAAGGTGAACGCGACGTATCAGCTCACGCGGCGCCTTGCCGTGGAGCGAGCGCTCGGGCAGAAGCCGCTCGTCGTGAACCTGGGGACGGCGGGCAGCCGCCACTTCAAGCGCGGCAGCACCGTCGCGTGCCGCACCTTCGTGCAGCGCGACATGGACGTGACCGGCCTCGGCTTCCCGCTCGGTCACACGCCGTTCGAGAACAACGTCCCGGCAGAGCTCACTTTTCCTGAGTATTTTCCAGAACTTCCGCACGCACGCTGCGGCTCGGGCGATCGCTTCGAGGCGCACGCCGAGGCTCTGCTCTGGGACGTGATCGACATGGAGGCGTACGCGTTCGCCAAGGTCTGCTTCCTCGAGGGCCTGCCGTTCGCGTGCGTGAAGTACATCACCGACGGCGCGGACGGCACCGCCGGGGTCGACTGGCACGCGAACTTACCCGCCGCAGCGGGCCAGTTCGTCAGTGTCTACGAAGAGCTGCTCGCGCGCCGAGCCACGCGCCGCTGAAGAGCGGCAGCACGAGCAACGCCACGCGATACGACTGCTGCCCGGCGAGCGTCGCCATGACGAAGCCGAGCGCCGACGTACCCGCCGTCACCAGCGCCGCGCGCGCGAGCCTGCGCGGTCCCGAGGCTCGCCCGAGCGCCACGGCGATGCCCGGCACGACGAGCCACAGCGCGAGCGCCGGACACACCACCGCGTTGAAGTTGCCGTGCGTCGCCGCGTGCACCTTCGTGCCGAGCAGCAAGAGCACCCACAGGCCCAAAAGCCCCGTCACGAGCCCGAGCACGGACGCCGACAACCCGAGGGCGATGCGCGCCGCGCGGCCGGACTTGCGCCCGAAAAGCGCGAGCACCGCGCCGAGCAGGCCTCCCGCGGCGGCGTGCCACGGCGCGCGAACGGGCGGCATCTCGGGCGTCGGCGGGCGTTCGGCGCGGGCCAGCACGGTTTCGCGCGAGACGAGCGGCCGCGACCCGCCCGGGCCCGGAAGACGCACCGTGCGCAGTGCGTCCATCAGGCGATCGGGCAGGTACGCGTCGTCCCACGCGCTCAGCGGTCGATCGACGGAGCGCCCGAGCCCGAGATCGAAGAGGAAGTAGAGCGGCCAGTCGTGCGCCGTGAAGCGGAGCGCGTGGTCGCGGTAGGTGCGGCGCGCCGTGCCGGAAAGCTGCCGCCGGAGCTCGCCCCCGAGCGCGCGATCGAGCGCGTCGCGGACGCGCGTCGTGCAGTTGTCGCGCGCGAAGTCGTAGGCGTACGCGGCGTTTTCGGGCTGGGAATTGACGGAAAGCGCCTTCGCGAGCTTCTCCGCCGTTTCGGCGTCGAGCTCGAGCGACTGCTCGACGACGCTGCGGTTCTGGGCGACGTACACGCTGACGGTCCGCGTGAGGTACGCGGGCTCGAGGAAGTACCGGAGCGTACCGCCGAGCACATGGTGGGGCGCGATCGCGGCCTCCGTGTACATGCCGAAGTTGTAGACGAGCGACGGCATCTGCGAGCGCTCGACGAGCAGCGCGTCGTGCCCGAACAGCGTCACGAACCCATCACCGGGACCCATCGTGAGCACCGACACGCGGTAACGAATCGCGGGTCCCGGCGTGGGCTCGGCCGGTGGCACCGCGCGCACGGCGGGCGCGGCGCGAACGGCAGGCGCGACGCGCAAGGGAGGTGCGGCGGACGAGGCCGGTTCTGCGCGAAGCGCCGGAGCACCCAGCAGAAGGGCACCAAAGAGCGCGAGCGTGCGACTCGCGGCGAGGACCCGCCCGCGGCTCACCGTGGCATCGGCGTGGGGCGGCTGCGGGGGCTCGAGCGGATCTCGCCGCGGCGCAGGCGCCGGTAGAGATCGAGCGAGGAGCGCAAGATCGAGAAGGCGTCAGCGGGACCGAGGATGTCCTCGACCTCGACCATCTTGTTCTCGAGCACCTTGTAGTCTTGGAAGAAGCGCTTGAGCTCGCGCACGACGTGCTGCGGGAGCTGCGAGTGATCGGTGTAGTCCGCGACGGCGGGGTCACGCACGTTGACGGCGACGATCTTGTCGTCGATGCCCTTGTCGTCACGCATGCGCATCACGCCGATGGCGCGCGCCTCGACGATGGTGAGCGGGAACACCGGCTCCTGCCCGAGGACGAGCGCGTCGAGCGGGTCGCCGTCGTCACAGTAGCTGCGCGGCACGAAGCCGTAGTTCGCCGGATAGTGAACGGCGCTATAGAGCACGCGGTCGAGCCGGAGGAAGCCGGTCTCCTTGTCGAGCTCGTACTTGTTCTTGCTGCCGCGCGGGACCTCGATCACCACGGGGAACTCGCGTTCGACCAGCGTCTCGTCGACGTAGATATCGTGCCAGGCGTGCACGGGGAACGCGTAGCATAGGTCTGCTGCGGATGCGCTTCTCCTTCTTCACTCGCGCGGCAACGCTCGCGCTCGGCATGGGGATGGCCCTCACGGGAGCCGCGAGCTGCGGCCGCACCGGGCTCTGGATGGCCGACCCCTGCGACGACGAGGGCGCGGAGCGAAACTGCAGCGACACGTGCGGAGGCGGCGTGGAGGTGTGCGAGGAGGGCCTCTGGAGCGAGTGCCGCGTCCCGAAAGCCGAGCGCGACTGCCGCACCATCTGCGGCCAGGGCACCCAGAGCTGCGAGCATTCTCGCTGGGGCGCGTGCGAGGTGCCGCCCGTCGATTTCCCGTG
This sequence comes from Polyangiaceae bacterium, assembly GCA_036274215.1. Taxonomy (GTDB): domain Bacteria; phylum Myxococcota_A; class Polyangia; order Polyangiales; family Polyangiaceae; genus PMG-095. The sequence goes on from DASUGE010000046.1 coordinate 4,855, forward strand.
CGACAACCTGTGCGGCGCGGGCGTCCAGCATTGCGCGGACGGACGCATGGGCAACTGCGACGTGCCGCCCGTCTCGCGCGACTGCGAGAGCGGCTGCGGCACCGGCCACGAGACGTGCACGAACGGCGCGTGGCAGCCGTGCGACGCGCCGCAGCCGAACCCGCCGGTCCTGCACACCGTGCTGCGCGACTTCTCGCCGGCCACCTCGCCCGACTTCGAATTCGATCGCCACGGCATCCCCGGGGACGAGCCCTTCCTCGTCAAAGACCTGCTCGGGCCGGACGACAAGCCCGAGTGGTCGGGTGATCCGAGTATCCACACGGTCCAGAGCAAAGAGACCTTCGACACCTGGTACCGCGACACCCCCGGTATCAACGCGCACATCGATTACGACCTCGCGCTCGAAGCTTCGGCAACGAAGCCGGGCTTCTTCGTTTACGACAACCTCTACTTTTTCCCGCTCGACAACGATCCGCGCGGCTTCGGCAACGAGGGGCGCCAGCACGACTACCATTTCACGCTCGAGGCGAAGCTCACCTTCCGCTACGCAGGCGGCGAGATCTTCAGCTTCACCGGCGACGACGACATGTGGGTGTTCATCAATCGCCACCTCGCGATCAATCTGGGCGGACTCCACCCGCGCAAGAGTGCGAGCGTCTCACTGGACGAGAGAGCGCTGAGCCTCGAAATCAGCCACGGCGAAATTTATCCGATTCATATCTTTTTTGCCGAGCGGCACACGGTCTCCTCGACCTTCACGCTCGAGACGTCCGTCGCCGATCAGGGCTCTTGTCCACAATGAGCGCCAGCGCGTCGGCGGCTTACGCGAGCCCCGCGAGAACGAGTGAAATGGTTCTCGACTAAAGCTTGTTGTACCTGGGGCCAGCGGACGAAAAATTCGCCCGTGTGCGGGCATTCTCGGAATGCCTCGCGCATTCCGACCGTTCACCGACTCGAGAGGTGACCATGGGCGATGAAGCATTCCATCCAGCTCCCACTCCGGAGCACGCTCTTGCTCCGGAGCCTCGCCGGCGCCCCAGCGTGCTCATTGCCGACGACTCGGCGGAGCAGCGCTGGACGCTGCGCCTGGCGCTCTCGATGATGGGGTTCGACGTGCACGAAGCCGCGGACGGCCGCGAGCTTTTCTGGGCGCTCGAAGAGCTTTCCCGCGTCGGAAGCGCGGAGCCGTCCCTCGTCATCGCCGACGTGTACATGCCGTCCTACGACGGGCTCGAGGTGCTCGAAGCCTGGAAGGACGCCATGGCAGGTCGCGCCGTGATCTTCATCACGGCCTTCCCGGACGCGGTCGTGAGCCGCCGCATCGAGTCCCTCGGTGCCGAGCTCCTGCCGAAGCCTTTCAGCTTGCGCGCCTTCTCCGAATGCGTGCGGAGCTCGCTCCGGCGCGCCCGAGCGCCGTCGTGATCGAACGCCTCAATCGGACCACCGTCGTCCCGCTCTCCCTCGTCGCCTCGCTCCTGATCGGCCTGGGGGATTTTGCCACGGGCATCGAGGTCGCCTTCACGCTGCTCTACATTTTCCCGATCGCGGTCGGCACGTGGTTCCGCGGGCGTGCCTTCGGGAACACGCTCGCC
>DASUGE010000047.1:0-4257 GCA_036274215.1 Polyangiaceae bacterium
CGCGCTCGGCTTGGCCGTCGGGCTGACCGAGCCCGTCGGCGTCACGCCGAGCACCGATCTCGCGGCCATCCGCACGAGCGTCCTCAAAGCGTGCCGCCAGCTGCCGGAGCTCGACGAGCGCGCCGATCTCTTGGCCGCCAACAAAGACATCGAGGTGGCGCGCCGGCGCGCCGTCGAGGTAGACCAAGGCTTCTTGCCTACGCTCTCCGCGGGCAGCACCTTCACCGAATCGGTGTCGGACAGCGGCGCCCCGGCCCGCACGAGCTGGAACGTGCAGGCGATCTTGACGGTTCCGATCTTCGACGGCGGGGTCAAGTACGGGCAGCGCCGGAGCGCCGCCGCCGCGGCGGATCAGAGCGAGGCGTCGCTCGAAGCGCTGCGCCGCACCGCCACGGTCGACATCGTGCAGGCGCGGCGCGCGATCGACGTCGCGGAGCAATCACGCGTCGTTTCCGAGGAAATTCGGAAGCTTGCCTCCGACGTCGACCGCATGACGCGCGCCGCCTACCAAACCGGCAAAGGCACGAGCCTGGATCTCGTGACCTCCGCGGCGGCCTTGCGTCAGGCGGAGGTGAATTTGGCCGTGGACGAGCTCTCGCTCGTTCAGGCCCGTATCGCGAGCTTGCTCACGCTCGCAGATTGCTCGGTCGCGAAATGAAGAAATGGATTTGGCCGTTGCTCGTGGTGCTCGCGCTCGGTGGCGGCGGTTACGCCTGGTACTACCGGCGATCGCACGAACCGCCGGAGAACCCGTACAAGACCGCCCCCGTCGAGCGGCGTAGCATCAGCTCGCGCATCACCGCGTCGGGCACGCTGCAGGCGCGCGTGACCGTCCAGGTCGGCAGCCAGGTCTCCGGGCGGGTGCTCGAGCTCCACGCAGACTTCAACTCGAAGGTGAAGAAGGGCGATCTGATCGCCAAGCTCGATCCGCAGCTCTTCCAGGCGAGCCTGCAGCAAGCCCAAGCAAGCTTCGCATCCGCTCAGGCGAACCAGGCCAAGGCCGAAGCGACGCTGGTCGACGCCAATCGTCAATTCGAGCGCGCGAAGACCCAGCGCGCCGAAGGCCTCGCTTCCCAGCAGGACGTCGACACCGCGGAAACCGCTGCCCGCGTGGCCAAGGCCGGCGTCGATGCCGCGAAGTCCATGGTGGCGCAGGCCCGCGCGGCCTTGAACCAGGACCAGGTGAACCTCTCGCTCACCGTCATCAAGTCGCCGATCGACGGCGTCGTCATCTCGCGCAGTGTGGACGTGGGGCAGACGGTGGCAGCGTCGCTGCAGGCGCCGGTGCTCTTCACGATCGCCGAGGATCTCACCAAGATGCACATCGAGGCGAGCGTCCCGGAGAGCGACGTCGGGCGGCTCGCCGTCGGCATGCCCGTCGAGTTCACGGTGGACGCGTTCCCGGGCCAGCGCTTCAAGGGGACGATCGAGCAGGTGCGCAACGCCGCGGGCCCGGTGCAGACCGTCGTCACGTACACGGCGATCGTCGCCGTCGACAATCCCGACCTCAAGCTCCGGCCCGGCATGACCGCGACGGTCACCATCGTCACGGCGAAGAAGGACGACGTGCTCGTCGTGCCGAACGCCGCGCTCCGTTTCAAGCCGCCCGCGTCCGCGCTCGGCTCGGCCTCGGCGGCGCCCGGAGGCTCGGCGCGCGCTCGCGGCCCGCGCCCCGACGGCAGCGGACGCTCGCGGACCGGCGGCGCGCCGGGCGCCGACGAGCCCGAGCGCAAGACGGCTTACCGGCTCTCAGGTTTCACGCCGACCCCCGTGCGCCTCACGACCGGCATCACCGACGGCAGCTATACCGAGCTCCTCGGCGACACGCTCAAGGAAGGCGACGCGCTGATCGTGGAGGGCCCGGCCGGCGACAGCGGCGGAAGCTCGCCCGGCAGCGGTACCGGACAAGGCCAGGGCCAGCGCCCCGGCGGCAACAGCCCTCCGCGCATGCGCGGCGTGTTCTGAGAGAGGCGCACGTGACCCTGATCGAGCTCGAAGACGTGCGCAAAACCTACGAGAGCGGCGACGTTAAGGTGCACGCGCTCGCCGGCGTGAGCTTGTCGATCGCGGCGGGCGAGTTCGTCGCGGTGATGGGGCCGAGCGGCTCGGGCAAGAGCACGCTGATGAACGTGCTCGGTTGCCTCGATCGTCCGACCTCGGGCCGCTACCTCCTCGACGGCAAGGACGTTTCACAGCTCGACAAGAATGCCCTCGCAGAGGTGCGCAATCGGACGCTCGGCTTCGTGTTCCAGAACTTCAACCTGCTTCCCCGCACGAGCGCCCTCGAAAACGTGGAGCTACCGCTCGTGTACGCGAACGTCCCCTCGCGCGAGCGCAAGAAGCGCTCGGTCGCCGCGCTCGAGCGCGTCGGACTCGGCGGGCGCCTCGACCACACGCCGAGCCAGCTTTCGGGCGGCCAGCAACAGCGCGTCGCGATCGCGCGCGCGCTCGTGAGCGAGCCGAAGATCATCTTCGCGGACGAACCGACCGGCAACCTCGACTCGCGAACCAGCATCGAGGTCATGGCGATGCTGCAAGAGCTCGTGCCCACGGGCATCACCATCGCCCTCGTCACGCACGAGCCGGACATCGCGGAGTTTGCCTCGCGCGTCGTCGTCGTGAGGGACGGGCTCGTTCAAAGCGACGAGCGCCACGAGCCCAAGCCGGCCGTCGTCCCCCCTGCCCCGCCCGAGGCCGCGTCATGACGTTCTTCATCACGCTCCGCATCGCGCTCCGAGCGCTGTCGCGCAATCGCCTGCGGAGCTTCCTCACGACGCTCGGCGTGATCATCGGCGTGGCCGCCGTGATCACGATGACCGCGATCGGCGAGGGCGCCAAGGCGCGCATTCAGGCGGCGTTCGCCTCGATGGGCACGAACATGCTCGTGATCTCGCCCGGCTCGACCTCGCTCGGCGGCGTGCGCGGCGGCTCCGGCACGATGCCCTCGCTCACCTGGGAAGACCTGAACGCGATCCGGCGCGACGTGCCGTCGGTACGGGCCGCAGCCGCCGTGCTGCGTTCGAGCGCCTCCATCGTGAGCGAGACGAACAACTGGTCGACCAGCATCCAGGGCACCTCCCCGGAGTATTTCGACGTGCGCGGCTGGGCCATGTCAAGCGGCTCCGCCATCACGCAGGGCGACATCGACACGGGCGCGAAGGTGATCGTGCTCGGCCAGACCGTCGTCGATCAGCTGTTCGGCCCGAACGTCGACGTCATCGGTCAGGTCGTGCGCATCCGTCAGGTCCCCTTCACGGTGGTCGGCGTCGCCGCGAAGAAGGGGCAATCCCCTATGGGCCAGGACTACGACGACACGGCGTTCGTCCCCCAATCGACCTTCGCGCAGAAGATCCAGGGCGGGCTCGGCAAGTACCTGCAAGGAACCATCTTCGTCTCGGCGAAGTCAGACTCCGACACCGCCGTCGCGCAGAACGCGATTTCGGGCCTTTTGCGCGAGCGACACCAGCTCCGCAAGAACGAGGACGACGATTTTCAGATCCGAAACCTCGCCGAGATCGCGAGCGCCCAAGAGGAGGGCACGAAGACGATGACGACGCTGCTCGCGAGCGTGGCGGCCGTCTCGCTCCTCGTCGGCGGCATCGGCATCATGAACATCATGCTCGTCTCCGTCACCGAGCGAACGCGCGAGATCGGCGTGCGCATGGCGCTCGGTGCGAAGCCCCGTCACGTCCTCGCGCAGTTTTTGATCGAGGCGCTCGTCCTGTCCATCGCGGGCGGCGCCATCGGCATCGGGCTCGGCGTCGGGCTCGCCATGGCCCTCGGCAAGCGCTTCGGCTGGCCGGTCCTGTTCCAGCCGGAGGTCATCATGGTGGCCGCGGGCTTCAGCGCGCTCGTCGGGATCGTGTTCGGGCTCTACCCGGCGCAGAAGGCGTCGCAGCTCGATCCGATTCAGGCGCTACGGCACGAGTAAGGCGGCGCACGGGCGGCGCCGGCGCGCTGTGGTCGACCACGAGCCCTGGCCGTCAGGCCGGGCGCCTAACGCCCGGGAATTGCGGCAAGAACGACAGGCTACGCCGCCCGCGGAATGGCACATCGCCCGGCACCAACTAGGCTCCGCCCTCCATGCGCGCGATGTGCCCCGACTGCGGACGCCCGACGAGCGTCTGTTTGTGCAGCGCGCTCGTGCGAGTGCCGACGCAAACGCGTGTCGTCATTCTCCAGCACCCGCGCGAGAGCGACGTGCCGATCAACACCGCGCGCATCGCGGAGCGCGCGCTGCCGAACTCGGAGCTCCAC
>DASUGE010000048.1:0-15070 GCA_036274215.1 Polyangiaceae bacterium
AGCCGACGCTGGCCGGCGCGCTCCTGCTCGGCGTCGCTCAGGGCCTTGCGGTCCTGCCCGGGTTGTCGCGCAGCGGCACGACCATCGCGGTCGCGCTCTGGCTCGGCGTACGTCCCCGGCGCGCGTTCGAGCTCTCGATGCTCATGTCCGTCCCGGCCATCCTGGGCGCGATCGTCCTCGAGGGCCGGCTCGCGTTCGGCAGCGCGCTGCCGTGGGTTCCCCTGCTGCTCGGCGCGACCGTGGCGCTCGGTACCGGCATCGTCGCGCTGCGGGCGCTGCGTGGGCTCGTGGATCGCGGCCATTTCGGCTGGTTCGCCTTCTGGGCCGGCCCCCTCGCTCTCGCGACCATGGCGATGGGCCTCGCCTGGCCCCGCTAGGCGGCGCTACTCCCAGAGCGTCGGCGCCGCGTAGCGCCCGATCACCGGGTCACGCGTCACGATCGTGAAGCCGTCTTCCAGCGCTTGCGCGACCAGCATGCGATCGAAGGGGTCGCGATGGATGGGGGGCAACGCTCCGGCCCGACGCGTGTGCTCGAAACCGATGCGCAGCTCCGCGAACTCGAGTGTGAGAAGCGTGGAGAGGAGGGCTCCGACGTCGAGGTCCAACTTGCCGAGCGCAGCCTTGATGGAGATTTCCCAGGTGCTCGCCGCGCTCACGCATACCTCAGTGCCGCCATCCTCGAGCAGGGCCCGGACGCGGGGGGGCAGTTCCGCCGGTTGCGCTACGGCCCAAAGCAACGCGTGCGTATCGAGCAAGAGCCTCACGCCTTGCCCTCGAAAGCATCGAGGAGCTCGGCGGGGAGCGGGGCGTCGAAGTCTTCCCCGATGCGAATCGTTCCAGCGAGCGTACCGAGCTTGCGCGTGACGGCCCGTTGCGCGACGGGCACGAGCCGCGCGACGGGCTGGCCGTTGCGGGTGATGACCACCTCCTCGCCGTCGGCGACGCGGCGGACGAGCTGCGAGAGCTGCGTCTTGGCGGCGTAGATGTTGATCTCCATGGCTGAAATCCTAGGCAGACCAGACCAGACTAGCATGGTCTTGCCCAAGGCGCGATTCCCAGAATTCCCAAGATTTACAAGGGTATACTGGCTTGGCGCTCGGTCGATCTCGGCCATGGTCATGCTCCTCGCGCTCCGGACCCCGTTCGGCCGCCTAGCGGCTTTGGTTGCGCTGCTGTTGGTCGTCGGGTGCGGACGCCTCGACCGCGAGTGTCGCGCCGTCTCGGAGACGGCCAACGCGTTCATCGCGGACAGCGAGCGACAACGCCCGCGCGCCGGAGCCTCGCGCGCCGAGACCGTCAAAGCCGAGCTCGCGACCGCGACTCGCTACGATCGCCTCGCCGCCGATCTCGCGGCGCTCAAGGTCGAATCGAGCGAGCTCGAGCCCGAGGTTCGGAGCTACCGCGAGCTCGCCGAGCACTCGGCGGCCGCGCTTCGCGCAGTAGCCGACGCGCTCGGCCGCGGTGACTTCGAGGCGGCGCGCAGCAAGCGCGTCGAGCTCGACGCCGCCGCCAAGGGCGAAGGGCCACTCGTGGCACGCATCAACGGGATCTGCGGCACCGCGAAGGTCGACGCGCGAGCGCCATGAAGCCCAAAACGCGGCGCCCGAAGGCGACGCGCAGCAGGACGGCGTATCAGCGGCGGCGCCAGCCAGCCTTGGCAGGCGGGCGGTCCGAGCGGCGTGCGGGCGGGCGATCGGAGCGGCGCGGCGGCGGCTCGGAGCGCGGCCTTGCTCCCGGCTCGGCGTCGCCGTTCAGCCCCTGCAAACGCTTGAGCTCGTCGCGCAGGCGCGCGGCCGTCTCGAACTGCAGGCTCTCGGCCGCCGCGAACATCTCCTGGCGCAGCGTCTGGATCCGCTCGGCCAGGTCTTGAGCCGCCTCCGCGTCCCCTTCGGCCGCGGTCGCCACCTTCTGCTTCGGCACGGCGTAGTAGTCGGTCGTTCCGCTCGCCGGGTTGATGTCGAAGATGGCGCGCTTGATCGTCTCGGGCGTGATGCCGTGCTCGGTGTTGTACGCCCTCTGCAGCGTGCGGCGGCGCTCGGTCTCGTCCATCGCCTTTTTCATCGCGTCCGTGATGCGATCGGCGAACATGATGACCTGGCCGTTCGCGTTGCGCGCTGCGCGTCCGATGGTCTGAATCAGCGAGCGCGGGCTGCGCAAGAATCCTTCCTTGTCGGCGTCCAGAATCGCCACCAGGCTGACCTCCGGCAGGTCGAGCCCCTCGCGCAGGAGGTTGATACCGACGAGCACGTCGAACTCTCCGGCGCGAAGGTCACGCAGGATCTCCACGCGCTCGAGCGTGTCGATGTCGGAGTGGAGGTAGCGCACGCGGACCCCGAGCTCCGCGTAGTACTCGGTGAGATCCTCGGCCATGCGCTTTGTGAGGGTCGTCACGAGCACGCGCTCGCGCCGCTCCACGCGCTTCTTGATCTCCGTGTAGAGCTCGTCGACCTGGCCGGCCACCTTGCGCAGGATGATCTCCGGATCGATGAGGCCCGTCGGGCGGATCACCTGCTGTGCGACCTCCCCGCCCGTCTTGTCGAGCTCGTAGTCGCCGGGCGTCGCGGACACGAAGATCACGTGCCGCATGTTCTTTTCCATCTCGTCGAACGTGAGCGGCCGATTGTCGAGCGCGCTCGGCAAGCGGAACCCGTACTCGACGAGCGTCTCCTTGCGCGAGCGATCCCCGCGGTACATCGCGCCGAGCTGCGGCACCGTCTGATGCGACTCGTCGATGACGAGCAGGTAGTCCTCGGGAAAGTAATCGATCAGCGTCGGCGGCGGCTCGCCGGGCGCGCGCCCCGAAAGGTGGCGCGAGTAGTTCTCGATGCCTTGCACGAACCCCATCTGGTCGAGCATCTCGAGATCGTAGGAGGTGCGCTGCTGCAGGCGCTGCTTCTCGAGGAAGCGGCCCGCCTTGTCGTAGAACTCGAGTCGCTCGCGGAGCTCGACGCGAATACCTTCGATCGAGCGCGCGAGCTGCTGGCGCGGCGTCACGTAGTGGGACCCGGGGTAGACGGCGTACTTGTCGAGCTGCCCGAGCACGCGGCCGCGCAGCGGGTCGACCTCGCGGATCGAGTCCACCTCGTCGCCGAAGAACTCGACGCGAATCGCGCGCGCTTCCTCGTACGCCGGGAAGATCTCGACGACGTCGCCCCGCACGCGGAACGTGCCGCGGTGGAAGTCGGTGTCGTTGCGCTCGTATTGAATGTCGACGAGGCGGCGCAGGAGCTCGTCGCGCCGGAGCTCCTCGCCCTTCACGATTTCGATCAAGAGGCCCGAGTACGTCTCCGCCGAGCCGATGCCGTAGATGCAGCTCACGCTCGCGACGATGATCACGTCCTCGCGCGACAGGAGCGCGTGCGTCGCCGCGTGACGCATGCGATCGATCTGGTCGTTGATGATCGCGTCCTTCTCGATGAAGGTGTCCGTCGTCGGGATGTACGCTTCGGGCTGATAATAGTCGTAGTAGCTGACGAAGAACGCGACGGCGGCTTGCGGAAACAGGTCGCGCATCTCCGCGTAGAGCTGCGCGGCGAGCGTCTTGTTCGGCGCGATGATCAGCGTGGGGCGCGCGTAGTGCTGAATGACGTTCGCGATCGTGAACGTCTTGCCGCTGCCCGTGATGCCGAGCAGCGTCTGGAACTGCCGGTCGGCGTCGAGCCCGGCGCACAGCTCCTCGATGGCCTTCGGCTGATCACCCTTGGGCTGGAACTCGCTCCGGAGCTTGAACGGCGCGCGGGACCCTCGCATGGAATCGGATCCCAATATTCCTCACGAATCTCTCCCGGCGACAACGGTGAGAGATTCACCCCCCGGTGAGGCACGATGCCGCGCGTCCGTATTTGCTCAGAAATTGCGCGGGCGTTCGGTGTCCGTTCAAGGAAACTGCGCGACTTCGGGGAGCCCCTTCGCGTCGGGCCAGCCGAGCGCGACATTCAGGGCTTGGAGGGCCTGGGCGGCGGCGCCCTTGGCGAGGTTGTCGATGGCGCCCATCGCAATAATCGTGGAAGTTCGCTGATCTAGCGCATAGGCGACGTGCGCGCGGGCGGAGCCGCGGACCCACAACGTGTCGGGGAGCACGCCGTCGTCGAGCACGCTAACGAGGCCTTCGGCGTAGAGGGCGCGCGCCGCCGTGCGGCAATCGTCGGCCGTCTTCCCCGGCAGCAATCGTGCATAAGCCGTCGTGAGGATCCCGCGGCTCATGGGAGCGAGCTGCGGCGTGAAAACCACTTGCAGCGTCTCGCCGGCGCAGAGCGACAGCTCCTGCTCGATCTCCGGCAGGTGGCGATGCGCCCCCGCGACCTTGTACGGCCGCATGCCCTCGGCGGCTTCCGGCAAGTGGTAGGCGGGGCCCGGCGTGCGACCCGCGCCGCTCACGCCGCTCTTCGAGTCGATGATGATGCCGCGCGTCTCGACGAGCCGCTCGCGCAGGAGCGGCGCGAGCGGAAGGATCGACGAGGTCGGGTAGCAACCGGGCGCCGCGATGAGCTTGGCTCCGAGGAGCTCGCGGCGATGGAGCTCGGGCAACCCGTACACGGCATGCGTGAAGAGCTCGGGCGCCGGATGCGGTCCGTACGTCTTCTCGTACGTTTCGTGGCTCTTCAGACGAAAGTCCGCCGACAGATCCACGACGCGCACGCCCGCGTCGTAGAGCGCCTTGCCGGCGCGCGCGCTCGCGGCGTGCGGCAAGCACAGAAAGACCACGTCGACGCGCTTGGCGAGCTCATTCGCCTGCGAGGGCTCGAACGTCTCGAGCACGCGCTCGCCGAGGCCACGAATTCCGAGCGTCGACGGCAGCACCTGATCGAGCCGCTTGCCGGCGTTGTCGCGCGCCGCGACCACTTCGAGCGAGAGCTCGGGGTGACGATGAACGAGCCGTACGAGCTCCGAGCCCGTGTAGCCGCCCGCACCGATGATGGCGGTTCTCTGCATGGCGCGCGGAGCCTAGCTCAAATCGCCCGACGCGCCGCGCTCGGCGCGGCCGGAGCGACTAGCGCTTCGAGTACTGGAAGCGCTTGTGGGCGCCGGCCTGGCCGTACTTCTTACGCTCGACCTTGCGGTCGTCACGCGTGAGAAAGCCCGCCTTCTTGAGGGAGCGGCGGCGCTCGGGATCTTCGCGCGTGAGGGCGCGGGCGATGCCGTGACGCAGGGCCTCGGCCTGGGCGCTGTGGCCGCCGCCGGCGACCGTCGCGCGCACGTTGTACTTGTCGAGCAGCTCGAGCAGCTCGAGCGACTGCTTCGCGATCATGCGCGAGGTCTCGCGCTCGAAGTAATCCTCGGCGACCTTGCCGTTGACGCTCCAGGCGCCCTGGCCCGGCCCGATCCAAACGCGGGCGACGGCGGTCTTCCTCTTACCGGTGGCGTACGTGAGTCCTGCTTCAGCCATGTTCTTTCTCAGACCTCGAGCGGTTCCGGCTTTTGCGCTTGGTGCGGATGCGCGCCGTTCCCGTAAACCTTCAGCTTGCCGATCATCTGCCGGCCGAGCACGTTCTTCGGCAGCATGCCCTTCACCGCGAGCTCGATGGGACGCTCCGGATGCTTCACGAGCAGATGCCGGAAGCTCTCCTTCTTGATCGCGCCCGGGTAGCCGCTGTGCGTGTAGTAGTTCTTGTCGGTCGCCTTCTTGCCCGTCACCTTGACCTGGGCGGCGTTGACGACGACGACGAAGTCGCCGGTGTCGACGTGCGGCGTGTAGCTCGTCTTGTGCTTGCCGGAGAGCACCTGGGCGACGCGCGAGGCGAGGCGCCCCAAGGGTTGATCCTTGGCGTCGACGACCCACCACTTACGGGTGGCGGCGGCTTCGGCTGGTTTCGCGGAGGGGGTTTGCATCGTCGGGCTCGACCTCAGGGGCTCTAGAAAAGGGGCGAACCCTTAGCGTTCGCCGCGGGTAACGTCAAGAACTGCCCGAGAAATAGGAAAAAGTCAGGCGGAAAAACCAGGGGCGGGGGTCGCGCTCGGCCCGGCCTGCTGGCCGCCGTCCGTCCGCCCCGGCTCGGGCTAAAATGGGAGGTCAGGCCATGGGTGCCCCCCCGAAGAACCGCATGCTCGAGCGGCTCGTCGCCGAGAAGCTCATCACCCCGGAGCAGCAGGAGGCGGTCCTCAACGTCATCGCGCGCACGGGAGATCGCGCGGAAGAAGCGTTGCTCGAGCTCAAGGCGCTCGACGAGATCACCCTCTTGAAGCACCTCGCGACGGTGCACAAGACGCGCTTCGTCTCGACGGAGAAGCTCGCCAAGGCCGAGATCGATCCGACGACGCTCGCCAAGGTGCCACGCAAGCTGGCCGAGCGCGCGAACGTGTTCCCCGTGCTGTACGACGCGGCCACGGCGACCCTCAGCGTCGTCGTGCCCGACCCCGGGGATATCCAAGCGCTGAACGACGTGCAGGTCGCCTCCGGAGCGAAGGAGGTCCGCGCTTTCGTGGGCCGCCCGCGCGGGATCAAGGCCGCGATCGGCAAGGCCTACCTCGGCGACATTCACGCGTTTGCCGCGCTCGATCGCGACGCGCACGCGCAGTTCACGACGATGCTCGACGTGTTCGAGCGCAACCTCGTGAGCGAGGAAAGCCTCACGATGTCGCTCGCTCGCGAGGCGACGACGGGCGAACGCACGCTCACGGAGAACGACCTCGGAAATGCGGCAAAGACCGCGCCGGGACGCGGCCGTGGCCCGCTCGACGATTCGTACCTCGAGACGCTCAACGTGCTCGTGTCGTTGATCGAGAACTCGCGCGCCGAGCTGCGCGGCCATTCCGCGACGGTCGGGCGCTTGATGCGGCGCATCTCCGAGCGCATCGGCGTGTCCGACTTCTTGCTCTCCGCGCACGTCGTCGCGGCCTACATCCACGACCTCGGGAAGATGGGCGCGTACCACCTGACCGCGCTCAACGTGGCCGAGTACGAAGGTCACCGCACCTCGGCGGAGAAGCAGGGCAGCGCGCCGCTCCAGCTGCTCGAAGCGGTGCGACTGCCGCCCGAGGCTGCAGCGGCGGTCGAGCACATGTACGAGCGCTACGACGGCCAGGGCTTCCCCGACAAGCTCTCCGGCAAGGAGATCCCGCTCGGCGCGCGCTTGCTCGCGATCACGGACACGTACGCGGATCTGACGCAGAACTCGCGCAATCCGTTTCGAAAGACGCTGCGGCCCGTGCAGGCATGCGAGGTGCTCGCGCGGCACCGCGGCACGATCTTCGATCCGAACCTGGTCGACATCTTCAAGCACGCCGTCACGGGCGAGGATTTGAAGGAGCGTTTGCTCGCAAACCGGCGCCGCGCGCTGATTGTCGACCCGGATCCGGAGGAGACGACGGTGCTCGAGCTCCGGCTCATCGAGCAAGGCTTCGAGGTGAACCAGGCGCGCTCCGCCGAGCAAGCCGTGAAGGCGCTCGAGAAGGGCGACATGGATATCGTCATCTGCGAAATGGAGCTCGAGCAGGGGACCGACGGCTTCAAGCTGCTCGAGCTCGCTCGCAAGGCGGAGTGGGGCAAGGCGTTGCCGTGGGTCTTCGTCACGGGCAGCGCGGCCGGCACCGACGCGCAGAAGGCGTTCGCTCTCGGCGCCGCCGACTTTTTGACGAAGCCCGTGAGCTCCGATCTACTCGTCGCCAAGCTTCGTCAGATCATGGATCGCGAGGCGACGCGCGCCGGAGCGAAGCGCGGCGTGTCCGGTTCCCTCACCGAGATGGGGCTGCCCGACATGGTGCAGGTGCTCTGGCACGGACGTAAGACCGGCGCGCTCAAGATCCGCGCGCAGGCCGGCGCGGGCGAGATCCACTTCGTCAACGGCGCCATCTACAACGCGCTCTTCGGCAACCAGCGCGGCGAGGAAGCGTTCTACGCGATGCTGGCTTTGGCGGAGGGGGACTTCGTTTTGGACCCGAACTTCGTCGCGCCGCAGGAGCTCTTCAATAAAAGCCCGGAAGCGCTGCTGCTCGAGGGGATGCGGCGCCTGGACGAAGCTACGCGATAGCGGTATCCTGAATCTTCGCGGGCGCCCGCGAGAGGTTTGCCCTTGTCCAAGGTGCCGCCGCCGGTACTCGGTTTCAACAACAACGTCCGCCACCGCGGTCGGATTTTTCACATCCAGACCGAAGACTCGGGCGTCAAGTTCGCGCGCATCGTGACCCACCTCTTCGCCGACGGTGGGCGCATCATCAAGACCGCGCGCACCGACTACGGCGAGCACCTCGAGAAGGGGGACGTCTCGAAGATCGTGCGCTCGCTGATGAAGGACCAGCACCGGGCGATGTTCACCGCCCTGCGCGGCGGCGAGCTCGACAACGTGCTCGAGCGCGCGGTCGGTCCGCTCTCGGAGCGACCGCCCGCGGTGTCGCGGCCCGCCGCACCGAAGAGCGTGCGCCCGCCTCGCAGCATTCCGCCGGAGAGCAGGGCCCCGAGCGAACGCCCCCGCCGGCGCTCGCTCTCGAACCCCGCGCTGCGCGGCGTGGCACAGTCGGTGCTGCCGCCGAACGCCGACGGCTTCGACCTCGACGTGGCGACGCTCGACAAGCTCCCCGCGCGCTCGCGCTCCCAGCCCCCGCGCGGCCCAAAGAGCGTGCGACCGCCCCGCAGCCGCCCGCCCCAAGCTCGCCCCCAGCCCCAACGCCCCTCCGCCAATTTCGCGAACGCCCCCGAAGCACGCGCGCGCTCGATTTTCGGCGATGAAGCGATCAGCGAGCAGACGTTGGATGAGGTGATCCTGAGCTATCTGGCTGAGGATCTGGACGGCTCGCAGAAGTAGTTTGGAGCGAGACCGGGAAGTGGCAGCGTCTCCGCTTTGGGAGCGGGACTCGGACGTCGGAATGTGCTCTCTGTGTCCGAGTCGCTCAGTGCGTGAACGGCGTGCCGCGAGGCGAAGCCGAGCCGATGGGACGCTGGAGTCTTGGAAGGCAGGATCGACGAGGAGCGGCGGCGCTAGTCCATAGGACAAACCGGCGAGGCCGGCGCATTGCTGTTCTCAGCCGCCCGAGTCGCCACGCCTTCTCAGTTGTCCCATTCACAAACAAAACCCATAGAATGATCACACACCCGATCATTCCACCCGGGCACGCTATTCATCTGTTTACCGGCGTTCGACCACTGGTAACCGCAGTGCTCGTAGCAGCTGCCGTCTAGGGTGTCGCAGGAGGCCTGGGCGTTGTTCGGCTGCCCGCCGGACCAGTTGTCGAGCGTCATCGGCTCGCCGTCGTTCCATGCGAAGAAGGTGCCGTCGCCTTTTTGGCGGAGGCCCTTGCCGTCCGTCGCCGCGAGCCAGCTTTCGCTCTCGTGTGCGAGCTCCCACACGAAGGCGTTTTCGCCGAGGAATCGTGCCACGCTGCGCCCTTCGGAGCTGATCGTGACGAGATGGCCGTCGCGCGACTTGCAGTCGTCGACGGCTTCCGACCATGTGAGCGGCTCGTCGCGGTAGAGGTAGCAATGACCGTCGAAGTCCGCGGCGGTCTCCCCGTGGCTCGAACAATCGACTGGTGGGGCGGGCGCGCCGGCTTCGCCGCCTTCGCCGCCCAGGCCGGCGGGCTCGCCGCCCGTTGCGCCATCACCGCCCATGCCACCGAGCGTGACATTGCCGGCGCTCCCGCCCGCGACCCCGCCGCTACCGCTCGCGCCGCCGAGGGCCACCGAACCGGCGGCATTACCGCTCCCCGCCGTGATGTTGCCGCCGCTGCCCATGCTGTCGCCGCCCGTGCCGCCCGTGCCGCCCGTGCCGCCCGCGGCGCTCACGTCGCTCCCCGCGGTTCCGCCCGCGCCGCCGCTGGTACCGGTTCCCGTTCCGCCGGCCGCGAGCGAGTGAAGCGGCGCCGGCGCGTCGTACAGCGGCCTGCTCTCGGCACTGCCGCACGCCACCATGATGAGCACCGCCGCTCGTGCGACACCCGCCCCGCGCCCACCGGATCGATCCAAGCCAAACATAGCCTCTCAGATTAACAGAAAACTCACGCGCACGCCGCGCCGTCAGCGCCCGGCCGCCGTGTGTAGGTTTCTGTCAGTCGAGGGTTGGGTGCGCCGTTATGTACAGTTCCGCGCGCAAAAGACGACGTCGGTGAATGGCGCGCGAAGTTTTCGCGCGCACGGCTTCCTTGCGGAAGTGTGCGCCGGCCATGAGCTCACCGGCGTGAGTGCGCTCGCCGCTTTACCAGAACGAGCCGACGACGCCCGCGCTCGTTGGTCCCAGATAGGGACTCGCGGCGAACCGTTTCGCCGGCTCGCGCTTGGCGGCTTTCGACGAATTGTTTCCGCTCGTGAGCAAGAGAACCGTGCCGACGGCAGCGGCGGGGATCCCGACCGCGAAACCGATGGTCGAGATGGTCGCCATGGTGTGGGCGCTGTCGAGCTTGTCGGCTTCCTTCCCCGTGCAGTGATTGTCGGGGCAGTCGAGGTCGCTCTTCTTGGAGAGCGCCATGGCGCCGGTGATGCTGCCGGTCGCGACGCCGACGACGCCCGTGCCGATCAGCACGAAGGCGAGCGTCTTCATGCCCTGCTTCGCCTCCGGGGGCGGAGCTGCGGGCGGGGGCGGGGCTGCCGTCGCCGCGACCGGAGCCACGGGCGGTGCTTCCTTCTGGGCGTTCGGATCGAGCGTCAGGCGTAGCGTTACGGTCTCCCGGCCCGCTTCGGCGAGGACGACGGTCGTGCGCTGCGTGATGTAGCCAGGCGCGCTCGCGACGACCTCGTGGCTGCCCGGATCGGTCGGGCGCTCGACGCCGATGAGCGCCGAGGGAACCGCGACCTCGCTCACGGTGACGGAGGCGTTCGCCTCCTTGGGCTCGACCATTACCGTCAGGTGGCCGATGCGCGGCAACGCGGCATCGAGCGCCTTCTGAGCGCGAGCCTGCGCGTCTTTGAACGCCTTCGGTGCGTTCGGGGCGAGCTGCTCGCGCACGACACGATTGAGATTCTCGGTACCGACGACGATCTGCCCGACGTTCACCTGGCACTCGCCGAGGCGGCCGAGCATGGTGGGTGCGTGGTAGAGCGACTCCGCGCGCGTCAGCTTCTCGATTGCTTCGGTGCATTTGCCGGCGTCGGCGAGGCGCACGCCTTCGATGCCGAGCGCGCGCGCCGCGGCGACATTCTCCGCCGGGTTGTCCTGGGCGCTCGCCCGGGACGGAAGACCGAGCGTAGCGAGGCCCACGACCGTAACGCCCGCCCACGAGCGAAGCTCTGCGATCCACATGCGCGCACTCTACCCAAAAGCGCGTCAGAAGCCCATGTCGGGCGCGCCGGAGGAAACGCCGGCGCGCGCTGCCGCAGCCGGCTTCTCGCTCGGCGGCGCCGGTTTCGCGAGGGCGGGGCGTGAGGGACCGAGCGTTGCCGTTCGATGCGGAGCCGCGTGACGCGCGACGCTGCTTGCCGGGACCGGGACGGCCGGCGCGGGAGCGGCGACGGTCGTCGCGGGAGCTTCGGGCTCTATCGCGGGAGGTGCCGTGGTCGCGCCCGCTCGTGCCACGGCAAGCGGCGGGGCAGCACGGGGTGGCTGCGCGGGCGGAGGAGGCGGTGACGGGCTCACGGAACCCTGGTCGGCGCGCGTCGCGGCATTCGTCGAGCCCGCCGTCGTGCGACCGAGCACGATCACGAGCGCCATCGTCCCGAACGCCAGCGCGACGCCGGTTGCGCCCCACAGCAGCAGGCTTTCCGTCGCGCGCGCGCGCGGCCGCGCGAGCTCCGTCTTGGGCGGGTTCGCTGCGCCGCTTTTGAGCGTGCCGTGGTCGAGCGGCGAGGGGCGCGCGACGCCCGGCGCGGAGGCAACGGGGGGCACGTCGAGCGCCATGACGGTGGACGCGGCGTGCGGCGGTACGTGGCCGAGCAGCGTTCCCGAGGGGCCAGCGATCTCTTCGGGGATCGACGGGCGCGACATGCGCGAGGCCGGTCCCGCCGCTTCTTGCAGCGCTTCGATCATCTCGTCGGCGCTCTGGAAGCGCTGCTCGCGCTCGCGCGCGCACGCTTTGTCGAACCAGGTGCCGAGCGCGGCCGGCAACCAGGGCGCGGCCACGCGGATGTCCGGCAGCGCTTCGGTGCAGATCGCCACCAGCACGTCGCTGTACGAGGGGCCGTCGAAGGCGTGCGAGCCCGTCACCATGTTGTAGAAGACCATCCCGAGCGAATAGAGATCCGCGCGGTGATCGACGTGGCTCGCGCCGCGGATCTGCTCCGGGCTCATGAAGAGCGGCGTGCCGACGATGGTGCCTGTCTTGGTCGCCGAGGGCCCGGACACTTCGGTCAAGAGCTTGGCGACCCCGAAGTCGAGCACCTTCGCGACCCAGCCGAGCTCGTCGTCCTCCGTCCGCGCGAGGAAGATGTTGCCCGATTTCAGGTCGCGGTGAACGATGCCTTGGGCGTGGGCGCGAGCGAGCGCGCGGCCGACGTGGCTCGTGATGCGTACGGCCTCGGGGAGCCCCATGTCCTTCTGGCGCTCCAGGCGCTGCTCGAGCGTCTCGCCCTCGAGGTATTCCATCACGATGTAGGGTGTGCCGTCGGGCGTCTCGCCGTCGTCGTACACCTGCACGACGTGCCGCGAGCGGAGCCGCGCCGCCGCCTTCGCCTCGATGCTGAAGCGCTGCCGCGCGTCGGCCGAGCGCGACTGGTCGCCCGCGATGAGCTTGATCGCGACGCGCTGGTTCAAGGTCACGTGCAGCGCCGACCAGACCGTGCCCATTCCTCCGCGCCCGAGCTCGCGCTCGAGCCGGTACTTGCCCGCAATCAGGTCCCCGGACGGCTGCCCCGCCACGGGGGACGACGGAAGAACGACGGTTTCGCTCATCGGCTGCCCATTGCCCGGGCGTCCGCTGAGTCTACGACGTCGACGTCCGCCGTGCCCAAGTACCGGCTTTTCGGCCTCACCCGCGCGCGGCCAGCGCGTCCGCGAGCCCGAGCAACTGAGCGCGGCCGTCCCCGCGGAACGAGCTGCCGTGCATGCAGGCGAGCAGCCGCGGCTCGAACGCCGCGAGCGTCTCGAGGTTCGGTCGCACCATCGGGCCGTGCGAGAAGTAATCCATCGCCAGGCGCATCGCTTCGCTCGGTCCCACGAGGTCGCTCTCCGTCACGGCGGGGTTCTTGTCGCCGAACTGCGTGAACAGATCGCCGCAGAAGAGCGTCTTCGTGCCGAGCTCGCCGAGGTAGCCGCAATCCCAGCCGTGCGGCGTGTGGGGAGCGTCGAACCACGTGACCGTATGGCCGCCGAGCTCGAGGCGCTCGCCGTGCGCGAGGGC
This sequence comes from Polyangiaceae bacterium, assembly GCA_036274215.1. GTDB lineage: Bacteria > Myxococcota_A > Polyangia > Polyangiales > Polyangiaceae > PMG-095. The sequence goes on from DASUGE010000048.1 coordinate 13,198, forward strand.
TTTGGGGGCTCGAGCGCTCGTTTCGGCGGCGAAGGTCATGGCGCCGACCTTGCTGCAGAGCGGAACGGCGTGGGGCGCGACCTCGAGCCACTCGTCGAGCGAGCCGCACTCGTCGCCTTCGACGTGCGAAAAGGCGACGTAGCGCAGGCTTTCGGGCGGCAGCACGCGGCGCACCGCCTCGAGCACGAGCGGGAAGAGGCGGCGTGAGCCCGTGTGGAAGAGCAGCGGCTCGTCCGCGGCGAGCAAGAACTGGTTGAACGAAAAGCCCGGCGGCAGGGCGGGGTTCGCCGGCACGGGCGTGCTGATGCGAAAGATGCGCGGGGCGATCTCGTCGAGGCTGGTGCCGGTCGTCTGATTGGTGATGGTCATGCGGTCTCCCTTCTCTCAGGGAGTGGAGACCGAGGCGACGGCGTTACGGAGATTCGAACCGATGATCGAGCACGTACTCGCCGACCGGGCGCGTGCCGTGCTCGTCCGTCGCGGTGAGGCTCACGTGCATGCTCTCGACGCCCGGCAAGTTGCGGTAATGGACTTGGCAGGCGAGCACGACCTCACCCCGCTCGGCGTCGAACGGCACGTCGGCGATGGCGAAGAGCCGAGCGCCGTTCGCGTCGCGGGCCTCGAAATCGACGCGCCTCACCCCCGAGAGCGGCGCATGCATGACCCAGAAGCCGAGCGGGGTGTCGCCGCCGAGCCGGATGGTTGCGGTTTCGCCCGGCCGCACGGCGACGCTCGTCAGGCGCGGCTGGGTCGCTTCGAGTCGCTCTTTGCGCGCTCGAGTGAGCACGGACGGCACGGTCGCCTCGAGCTCGCTGACGAGGCGTCGCATGCGTTCGACTTGCAGGGCGCAGGCGTCGCAGCCGAAGTAATGCTCCTCGAACGCGGTGGACGCTTCCTCTTCCAGCTCGTCGAGCGTCCAGGCGGCGATGGTTTCGAGATTCGGGCAGGTCACGAAGCCTCCTTCGCGTCGAGGCAATGGGAGAGCTTGGCGAGCGCGCGGTGACGGATCACGCGCACGTTGCCGGCGCTCAAGCCGAGTCGGGCGCCTACCTCTTCCGCGGTCTGATCCTCGAGGAAGGTCATGCGCACGACCATCATCTCGCGCTCGGGCAGCGCGCCCATGCAGCTTCGCAGGCGCAGCACGTCGAGCTCGCTCGTCGAGGGCGGCGACACCGCGGTCTCGTCGCTTCCGACTTCACGCTCGTAGCGCTGCTGCCGTCCTGCCGCGCGGCGTAGGTCCCAGGTCACGTTGCGGCACGTGCCGAGCACGAAGGAGGCGAGCTTGGTCGGGTCCTCGACTTTCCCCGCCCGCACCGCCTCGAGCACGATCAGCATCACCTGCTGGACGAGATCGTCTGCCGCAGGCTGGCTCCGGAGGTGCTTTCGTCCGTAGAGCTCGACCCGCTTCGCGAAGCGCGCAAACAGCGCCGCCTCGGCCCGGCTCTCGCGCGAGACCACGAGGGCGGCGAGCTCCGCGTCCGACAGCTCGAGCGGCATGCCCGGCGTGGGTAGCACGGGGAGCGCGAGCGCGGCGGCCATACCCGGGAGTGGCTGGCGGCACCCGAGCGTTACAGACTCGTCATTTCCCGAGATTTTAGGGGCACGATGCCCGTTGACGGGAGGCGCGCCAGGGGTACTATCCGCGGCCCCCGTTCCGGGGGAAGCTTAGACGCACGGCGCGGTAGCCAAGTGGTTAGGCAACGGTTTGCAAAACCGTCACACGTCGGTTCGAATCCGATCCGCGCCTCAAGAAGTAGGAAACGATAACCAGGCCGTGACGCGGGCTCATCTCCGGTATTGGCCCCAGCAGGCGACGGTGCAGCCGGGGCGAATGCCGCACTCGCCCGCGACGCTGTCGAAGATGCCCGCGGGT
>DASUGE010000049.1:0-3687 GCA_036274215.1 Polyangiaceae bacterium
TCGGGTTCGTGGGGTTCGTCGGGGTTTCTCTCGCGCTATTCCCGCTCGTGGGGCGGGATTTCTTCCCGAGCGTGGACGCGGGGCTCATCAAGCTTCACGTGCGCGGGGCACCGGGTACGCGCATCGAGGAGTCGGAAAAACGCTTCCTCGACATCGAGAAGACGATTCGCACCGTGATCCCCCCGAGCGAGATCGAGACGCTGATCGACAACATCGGCGTGCCGTACAGCGGCATCAATCTGTCGCTCAGCGAGGGCGCGCTGATCTCGCCGGCGGACGGGCAGATCTTCATCGCGCTCAAGCACGACCATGCGCCCACGGCGGCGTACGTCGACGCGCTCCGGAAGAAGTTGCCGGAGCGTTACCCGGGGACGACGTTCTTCTTTCTACCGCCGGACATTTCGACGCAGGTTCTGAATTTTGGGTTGGCGGCGCCAGTCGATTTGCAAGTCGTGAGCGCTCCGGGGCACGCGCAGGAGGCGTACCAGGCGGCGCAGCGCCTCGCGGCGCGCTTGCGGGCGATTCCGGGGACGGGCGACGTGCACCTGGCCCAGGTGCAGCGCGTGCCGCGGCTCCGCATCGACGTCGATCGCGACATGGCGGCACGTTTTGGGGTGAGCGAGCGCGACGTGGCGAATGATCTGCTGGTATCGCTCTCCTCGAGCGGGCAGGTGACGCCGAGCTACTGGATCGATCCGAAGCGCGGCGTGCAGTACCTCGTCGCGGTTCAGACCCCTCAATATTCCATCGATTCGATGGATGCCCTGCGCGCGACGCCCATCTCCACGCCGGGGGAAGGCGGTACGCAACTTCTGTCGAACGTGGCGCGTATTTCCCGTGGGACGGGACCCGCCAACATCACCCACTACAACGCCCAGCGCACCTTCGACGTGCAGGCCAACGTGGCCGGCACGGATCTCGCCTCGGTCGCCAAGGAGGTCTCCAAAGTGGTGCAGGAAGAGACGCCGAAGCTGCCACGCGGCGCGACCCTCAAGGTGAAGGGTCAGATCGAGAGCATGGAATCGTCGTTTCGGGGTCTCAGCATCGGTCTCTTGTTCGCCATCTTGCTCGTGTACCTGCTCATGGTCGTGAATTTTCAGTCTTGGCTCGATCCGTTGATCATCCTGATGGCGCTGCCCGGCGCCCTCGCGGGGATCGTGTGGACTCTCTTCGTCACGCACACGACGTTCAGCGTGCCGGCGCAGATGGGTACGATCATGTGCGTGGGTGTCGCGACGGCGAACAGTATTTTGGTGGTGTCGTTCGCGAACAGCCGGCGCGCGCTCGGTGCCGATGCGCCGGAGGCGGCTCTCGCCGCAGGAATGACACGTCTCCGTCCCGTGCTCATGACGGCGCTCGCGATGATCATCGGTATGCTCCCCATGTCGCTCGGGCTCGGTGAAGGCGGGGAGCAGAACGCGCCGCTCGGGCGCGCGGTGGTCGGCGGTCTCGTGCTCGCGACGTTCTCGACGCTGCTCTTCGTCCCGATTGTTTACTCCGTGCTACGGAAGACCCCGCCCGTCGTCCGCCACGCAGAAGCGGTGGAAGCATGACCTCCCAAGCCGATCACTCACCGCCCTCGGACGCGCCGCACGACGCCGAGCTCGGCTTCGAGCTCGCGAAGCCGGCGCGCTGGTCGCCGCTGCGCATCCTCGTGGGGGCGTTCATCACGGCGGGAGTGTTCGCGGCGCTCTTCTCCTTCGCGTACTTGCCGCGGAAGGCAGCGCGCGAGACCCTGGCGAAGGAAGCTGCGGCGCGCGTGGACGCGGTGCCGCGTGTTGCGGTCGTCACGCCTCGGCTCGTGTCGAGCGAACGCAAGCTCTCGCTCCCGGGCAGCGTGCAGCCCCTCGAGGAAGCGGTCATCTACGCCCGGGCGAGCGGCTACGTGCGGCGCTGGCTCGTCGACATCGGCACGCACGTGAAGGAAGGGCAGCTCCTCGCGGAGATCGACACGCCCGAGCTCGATCAGGAGCTGGCGCAGGCCCGCGCGGCGCTGGCGCAGGCTCAGGCCAACGTCGTGCAAGCGCAGGCGAACAAAGGCCTCGCGACGACGCGCCTCGACCGCACGGGCCGTCTCGTCGAAGCGGGCCTCTCGCCGCAGCAGGATCTCGACCAGACGCAGGCGCAATCGGTCGTGGGCGAAGCGGATCTGCGCGTGGCGGAGGCGAACGTTGCGGCTCAGAACGCGAACATCCGCCGCATAGGCGATCTGCGCGGCTTTTCGCGCGTGATGGCGCCGTTCGCGGGGACCGTGACGGAGCGCTCCGTCGAGCGCGGCAGCCTCGTCACGGCGGGCAACATCGCGACGCCGCTCTTCAAGCTCGCATCGACGGACACCGTGCGCGTGTTCGTGCAGGTCCCGCAAGATGCGGCGCCGAGCGTCGTCCTCGGTGCTCCGGCTGAGCTCCACGTCCGCGAGTTCCCGAACGAGAAGTTCACCGGCACCGTGAGCCGCACGGCGGGCGCGCTCGACTCCGCGACCCGCACGCTGAGCACGGAGGTGCGCGTCGCGAACCCCAGCGGCCGGCTCCTCGCGGGGATGTACGCCGAGGTGAAGCTTTCTTTACCCTCCGAGCGGCGCGTCTTCGAGCTGCCGGCCACGGTGCTCATGGTGGACGCGGCCGGGCTCCGCATCGGCATCGTCAGCGCGGACGACACCGTCCGGCTCAAGCGCATCACGCTCGAGCGCGATCTGGGCGCGACCGTGCAGGTGGCGACGGGGTTGACGGGCACGGAGCGGGTCGTTCAAATCGCCGGGATGGAGCTCGAGGACGGCCAGAAGGTCGAACCCGTGGCTGGCACGCCGGTCTCCGCGGCGAGTGCGCCTCCTCCGGCGCCCGCGCCGCGATGAAGCGCTCGACGCTGCTCACTTCCCCGGTTTCGTTCGCGGACTTCGTCCTGCGGCTGGTGTTCTTTGCGCTCGCGCCGGTCGGCATCGTGCTCGCCGCCGAGCTGTTCCCGGTGTGCGGCGTGCTCATCGACGTGGGGCTCGCGCTCGGCGTCTTCTTCGTGAGCGAGGCCGCGCGCCGTTATGTTGCCCGCTCGCGCGTCGTCTCCTTCTTCCTGCACGAAGCGCTCGCCTTCGAGACCTACTACCGCGAGAAGCCGCCGCGCCGCTTCATCTACTACTTCTTCTATCCGCTGCTCTTTCCGTACTGGCTCACGAACCGGGAAGCGCGGCGCGAGTTCTGGATGTTCCGCGGCTACACCATCGGCGGGCTCGTGATCCTGCTCGGCTCCCTCGTGTGGCAGTATTTCCGCGATTTTCGGCCCGAACTCGGCTTGCGGCACTTCCTGCCGATGGTGGTCGTCGTGCTCGTCGTCGAGACACTGCTCGTGCTCGCGCTCCTGATGCCGATCGCGACGACGGTCGTCTGGTACCACGCGAGCTTTCGCCGCGGCCGCCTGCTCATGGTGCTGCTGGCCGGCCTCGTCTCCACGGTCGCCGTCGGCATCCGGATCTCGAGCACGCGCGATCCCATCGTCTCGTTCGTCGCCCGGAAGCGCGTGGTCTTCCGAACCCGGATCGCGAAGAAGCCAGCGCACGCCGCGCTCCTCGCCGGCGTCATGGTCGCTTACAACGACATCCGCGCGCCTCACCGCCCAGAAGCCGTTGGAGTTTTTGGGGCCGGGGCCCCAAAAACAATTGAGACCGACGGGAAGGTGCAAGGTGCCCCGCTTGACGAC
>DASUGE010000050.1:0-4379 GCA_036274215.1 Polyangiaceae bacterium
CGTCGCCGCGCTGCTCGGCGATCTCGGAAGCATCCCGAAACGCCGCCCAGGCACTCGCTGTCTGCCCTTTTTTTTCGAGGCAGTCGGCGAGGTGCAAGAGCGTGCCGAGCTGAGGGTCGAGCTTTTGGCTCTCCGCATAGCGCGGGCAAGCCTCGGCGACCTTTCCCGCCGCCATCAACGCCTCGGCCTGATCGTACGCGAGGACAGCCGCGGCGCGAGCGTCCTGCGCCGACACTTGAGCCGTTAGCAGCATGCCGCTCAACGCGACGAAGGCTCCTGTGAGGACGCGCACCACCAGTTTGCTCACGCTAGAACGGGCTCGGCGAGAGTCAAGCGCTCACAGGCGACCGCCCATCGTCGTTCCGTCCGCATTGCTCGGGGATGGCGGCTCGACGGGCCGCGGCGAGGGGGCTTTCGTCTCGGGCGGCGCCGGGGCCTTCGCCTCGAGCGGTGCGGCCCCGACCGTTCGAGTCGGACGTTTCGGCCGAGGGGTAGACGTCACGCGCGGTGTGACCGCGACGGTGGGCTGCGCGACCGAAGGGAGAGGCGCGCTGCTCGCCGGGCTCGGTGGCGCAGGCTCCACGAGAGGAGCGGGAGGCGCGGTGACCGCAGGCGGCGCCGCTAGCGCGGGCGGCGCAGCGAGCGCGGTCGCCGTTTCGGCTTGGGTCAGCCCTGGCTCTGGAGCCCCGTGCTCGCCGGGCCGCGGCGTCTCCGCGGTTCGCATCGCGATGCGAGCCCCGACTGCCAAGGCAGCGATGGCGACCGCAGCCACGATGAGCAGCGCCGGACGTTTCCTTCCCGCGGGCGGCTTGCCGGTGCGCCCGAACGTCGCCACCGTACCGGCGTCAGCTGGCGGGGCTGGCCGATCCGACGACGCCGGCAGCGACATCCCGCTCGCGGACATACCGGAAGCCGATACGACGCGCGTGATGCGCTCGACCGAGGAGCGCGCCCGCCTGGGGCCGAACTCCATGAGCGCGACCGCGAGATCGCCGACATTCTGAAAGCGCGCGGCACGATCCTTTTCGAGACAGCGCAGGATCACGCGCTCGAGGCCGGGCGGGACGTCCGGTCGAGATTGGGTGATGGGCTCGGGTGGCGCGCCCGTGACCTTCAGCACGAGCTCCGGGAAGGTTTCGCCCATGAACGGCGTCCTCGCCGCGACGAGCTCGTACAAGATCGTGCCGAGAGCCCAGATGTCGCTGCGAGCGTCCACAGTGCGGGCAGAGTGCATCTGCTCGGGCGACATGTAGAGCGGCGAGCCCATGATCGCGCTCGTCTTGGTCATGCCCATGTCGCTGCCGGAAGCGCTCGCGGACGTCGTCTTGGAGATGCCGAAATCGAGGACCTTGACCGACAAGACGCCGTCGGCGCGCCGAACGCAGAAAAGGTTCGCGGGCTTCAGATCCCGATGCACGATTCCGAGCGAATGCGCCTCGGCAAGCGCCTCGCACGCGTGGAGAACGAATTCCACCGCCTGCTCGAAGGGGAGCGCCCCGCGACGCGCCAGCGCCTGGGACAGATCCTCGCCTTCCAAGAACTCCATCACGAGGTACGGAGACCCGTCCGATAGGCTCCCCACGTCGGAAACTCGCGCGACGTGCTCGCTCTTGATCTTCACTGCCGCTCGGGCTTCGCGCGCAAAACGCGCCACGGCGTCGGGATTCTCCAAGACGCTCGGCAAGAGCAGCTTGATGGCGACCTTTTCGTCGAGCTGAATGTGATGGGCGGCGAGCACGACGCCCATGCCGCCGCCACCGAGCACGCGATCGATCCTGTACTTGCCGTCCAGGATTTGCCCGGGCTCCAAGCCCGATGACTGGGGAGGTCGATCACTCGGCGGCATGAAAAGCTGCCTTCGACCCTCTCACGATCGGGGAGCGCTCGCCAGGTCTCCGGGTCAGGGCTTGTAGTTCACCGTCGCCCACCCGGTCCCCGGCATGTCGAACTGAAGCTTCGCCGCGCCGATGGCGACGATCATGCCGGGCTTCGCCGCGCCTTCGTTGTACACGACGACCACGTAGCTGCCGTCGGGGTTCTTGAAGGCGAGGGCGTCGCCGCCCGAAGCGCCGACGACGACGGCGTTCGGCTGCACGTATTGGGAGAGGTGCCGGAACACGTAGTAGGCGGGGGTCTGGATCAGCTTCTTCGCGCCGCGATCGACGACCAAGAGCGCGTTTTGGTGCCAGGGCTTGGTGGCGTTCAAGTTCGTACCCTGGGTGTCGAGCACCATGTTCCACGCGTTGTAGCTGTTCGAGCCCGCCTTCACCCAATCGCGGATGAGCTTCCAGCTTTCCTGCCCGTACGCGAAATCGTTCTGCGGCTTGTTCGGATCGTAGCGGCTCTGGTCCCAGTAGTCGGTCGCAAAGTCGTAGTTCCCGCACTTGTGCTCGGTCTGAATCACGAGGCCCTTGTTCTTCAGCTGGCCCGCCTTGTCCTGCGTGTTCCACTGCAGGCCAAAACCAGTCACGAACTGCATGGCCGTCGCGTCGTTCGAGAGAGCCACCGCGATGTCACCGTCGCCCGGAGCCGACATCGTGCCGCCCCACACCTTGCAGTTCGGCGCGTCGGTCTTGAGCTTGGGCCCGAGGAACTGCTTCACGAACTTGATGTAGAGATCCGACGGCCAGTAGCAGCTCGGGTACGGGTTGCCGTAGCCCGGCTCGTTTTGCGGAACGACGGCCGTCACGTTGATGCCGAGCTTGCCGTACTCCTGAACGAATTTCGTGAGATAGAGCGCGTAGGCCGTGAGCGATTGGTCGTCGCTCTTCATCATCCCGTCCGCGTCGGAGTACGGCGGGTTCTTCAGCGTCGCGGCGTCGTAGCTGTTGTTCGTCTTCAGCCACTTGGGCGGGGTCCACGCGCTGCCCCAGAACTGGATGTCCGCCTTCACGGCGAGCGCCGCCTTGATGTAGGGGATGAGCCGCATCTGGTCGCGCGTGAGCGAGAAGCTCGCCATGTCGTAGTCGCCCGCCGTCTCGGCGAGCGTGTAGCGATCCATCGCGTAGTCGCTCGCGCCGATCGGAATGCGGCCCCAGTCGAATTTCGCGCCGTCCGCAGCGTCGAAGAGCAGCTTGATCGCGAGCGCCTTGTCCGCGTCGCTCAGCGCCGAAAGCGCGTCCCAGCCCGCCTCGTTGAAGGTGCCGCCGAACCCGATCCACTTCTGGGTGCCGCTCTCGCTCACCGTGACCGCGGCGGTGCCGCTCGTGGCCATCGTGACGGTGCCTTTCTTCCAGAAGTCACCGTTCGCCGACGTCACGACCGGCGGCTTGTCGACGACGACGGCGCCGGCGCTACCGCCCGCGCCCGCCATGCCGGCGATGCCTGCCGAACCGCCCACCGGGCCAAGTCCTGCGTCGCCGCCGACCGATGCGCCGCCAGTGCCCGGAGTACCGCCAGCGCCGGTGCCCGCCACGCCACCGTCGCTCATGCCCGAGCCAGCAGTGGCGCCCACACCACTGACCGCGCCGGTTGACCCGGATGAACCGCCCGTCGCGTTGCCGCCCGTCGCTTGCCCAGAGCCCGCCGCGCCACCGGTGGCGCCGCTGCCCGTGCCCGAGCTGCCGCCCGTCGTGCCTCCGTTGCCGCCCGAAGTGCCTGCGCCGCTCTTGCCGCTGCTTCCGCCGACTGGATTCGACGTCGCGCCGCCGGCACCTCCCGTGCCTTTCTCGTCAGGCGTGTCGGACGGTCCGCACGCCGCGACCCAAAGCGAAAGCCCGACGGCCCAAGCAACCCCGCGCAGCTGTTTCATGCCTCCAACTATGCTCCACGCGCGAGGAACCGTCATAGCGAAACTGGCGCGGGCGATGCTTGGGTTCGAGCACGGCGCGAAAGCTTTCGGCAGGGTGCTACGGCGAGGCTCGCCGCGCTGAGCGTCCGACCCTGGAGCGACAAACGGTTTCGGCCCACGCGGTCGTTCGGGAAAGCATGAGGCTCGGTGATCGATCACCCGGCTTATGATTTCGACAGCACCTTCGAATCTTGTTGACGTGATTTTCGAAGGACGCAGTGGCGCACTCAGGGACCTGCTTTGAAATCGCGGCCAGCACCTCTGCGTGCCCTGCCGCCGGCCGTTCACTCCGCAGGTGGAATTCGCGCTCGTTTTCGTTGCGAAACGCGCACGGAGTGTCACCGGGGAGCACAAAAATCGCGGGTGTACGGTGGTTCATGCACGCCGATTTCGAGCTCGTTCAGGACCGCGTCGCCCCGTTGCTTCCCTCTCCCCCGAGCCGTCTCGCGACGCTCTCGGATACCGAGCTGCTCGCCACGACGCAGCGGCTCGCGGGCACCTCGAACCAGGTCTTCGCCGCGCTGCTCGAACACTTGGCCGAGGTGGAAGCGCGCGGTCTCCATCGCACGCGCGCCTGCTCGAGCCTCTA
>DASUGE010000051.1:0-12841 GCA_036274215.1 Polyangiaceae bacterium
TCGACCGTCGGCGGCGCGGCCCGTCTCGCCGCGGCGATCACGGGCGCGCGCAGCCGCGCGGAGAAGGCGAAGGAAGCGACGCTCCTGCTCGACGCGGGTGACTTCATGATGGGCTCGCTCTTCGAGCTGCTCGGCACGACCGCGGCGCCGGAGCTCAGCTTCATGCAAATGATGGGCTACGACGCCGTCACGCTCGGCAACCACGAGTTCGATTGGACGCCTGCCGGCCTCGCGGGGATCCTGGCGGCCGCGCAGGCGCAAGGCGTCACGGTCCCGATCGTCGCGAGCAATGCCCAATTCAGCGACGACGACGACGGCGACGACGACCTCGCCGCACTCGCAGCGGCCGGCGTCCTTCGCCCGAAGCTCGTGAAGACGGTGGGCGGGCTGAAGGTCGGCATTTTTGGCCTGCTCGGGGCCGACGCTGCGCAGGTCACGCCCCTGGCCGCGCCCGTGACGTTCGAGGCGATCGGCACCGCCGCCGCGCGCCTGGTGACGGAGCTCCGCGAGGAGGACGGCGTGGACCTCGTCATCGCGCTCTCGCATTCTGGCATCTACAGCGACGGCCACGGGGAGGATCGCGAGCTCGCGAAGGCCGTCCCCGGCATCGACGTGATCGTGAGCGGCCATACGCACGATTCGCTGGCCGCGCCGGTGCGCGAAGGCGACACGCTGATCGTGACCGCGGGCTCCTACAGCCGCTTCCTCGGCGAGCTCACGCTGAACGTGACGCCGGCGGCGACGGCCGGTGGCAAGGCGACCGTCGACGTCGACTCCTACGCGCTTCACACCATCGACGACAGCATCGGCGGGGCCACGCAGGTGCAGGCGGCAGTGGACGCGTACGTGGACGGCATCGACACGGCGCTCGCCGGCGCGGGCCTCGGTTACCGCGACGTCGTCGCCACGACGGAAAGCGATCTCGCCTTCCCCGAATACGCCGAAGCGCCCGTCGGGAATCTGGTGGCGGACGCCTACCGCGCGGTCTGCTCCGAGCTCGAGCCCGACGACCCACCGCTCATCGGCTTCGACGCCAACGGGCAGATCCGCGCCTCGATCGACGCCGGCACGACCGGCGAGATCTGGTTCGCCGATCTGTTCCGGGTCGTCCCGCTCGGGATCGGGCCCGATCGGAAGCCGGGCTTTCCGCTCGTCACGTACTACCTGAATGCTTCCGACATCGCGTCGGGGCTCGAGCTCGGTGCCGCCGGGGCCGCGCTCTCGAACGACTACTTCCTCCAGGTGTCCGGGCTCAAGGTCGAGTACGACCCGAAGAAGCCGCTGTTCGGGCGCGTCACGAAGGTCTCGCTCGTGACGCCGAACGGGGAGGAGGAGCTCGATCCAAGCGACACCGACACTTGCTACAAGGTCGTGAGCACGAGCTACGTCGCCGGCTTGCTGGGCGTCGTGGAGCAGTTCACCGCGGGCCTGCTCGCGGTGCGCGCGAAGGACGACGACTGCAAGACCCTCGTCGATCCCACGACGCGTTACGTCGACGCCGATCCGAAGACGAAAGGCACGCAGGAGCTCAAGCAGTGGCAAGCGCTGCTCGGCTACGTCTCCGCTTTCCCCGACACCGACGACGACGACGTTCCGAACATCCCCGCCGCCTACGCCTCCGTGCAAGGGCGGATCGTCGAGCAGTGACGGCGCCCCGCCGACAGGGCACGGCCCTCGCCGCGTTCGCGCTCGTCGCGAGCGCGGCGGGTTGCACGCCCGACGTGGGTAACGATCCGGTGCCGGAGGCGCTCGAGTTCGACACGGAAGCAGCGCCACCGCGCGTACCGCAGCCGACCGGGCTCGTCGTGAACCCGCTCACGGGGCACATCGATTTCGGGCTCGCGGGCACGCCGCTGCCGGACGACTGCTCTCGAGCTCAAGGCATGTCCCCGGCGGAGTGTCAGTTCGATCATTACCTCGAGACGCTCGACGGGTTCCCGACCGTGTCGCCTGCTGCGGCGCCGGCCACGGCGCCGCTCGCCACGGACACGCTCACGACCGGCAAGAACGTGGTCGCCGTCGCGCTGCGTGATCCGGAGGCGGTGCCCAACCTCTTCGTCGGCTTCGACGACGCGTCGCGGAGCCTTGCCCTGCGGCCGCTCCCGAGCTGGGCGCTCGGCGAATACTACTTCTTCGGCGTGCGGGCTTACGGCGGCGGCGTGCGCGCAAGCTCGGGAAAGGAGGTCGTCGGCTCGCCCACCTTCGCGCTGCTCAAAGAGGACTCGTCGCTCACCTGCGGCGCGACGAGCCCCGACGCGCTCGACCCGAGCTGCCCCGCCTACGAGCTTTTGTCACAGTCGCAGCCGCCCGCGGAGGCGCGTGCGAACGTCTTCACGCTGGAGCTCGTCCGTCAGAGCTACGCCGCGCTCGGCGTGTGGCAGCGCCTCGCCGCGGCCGGATTACCGAAGGAGGAGACCGGCATTGCCTTCGGGTTCCCGGTGCACACGGGCTCGGTCGCCGAGCTCGACCCCACCGTCGGCCTCGTGCCTCACGTCACCGCACCGAACGAGATCCGCATCGGCGTGCACGGCCCGGTAGACCCCGCCACGGTCTCGGCCTTCGTCGTGCGGGAGCGGCCAGGGCCGGTCGTCGTGATGGACCTCACGGCGGCAGCCACCGGCAACCTCGTTACGGGCTTTCCCCGCGTGGACGCGCGCTTCGCGGGCGGCTCCGTAGTCATTTCAGGTGAGGCGCCGTTCAGCGCAGGCCACCAATACGGCATCTTCATCAGCCGCGACGTGCGCGCTCCTTCGGGCGCTTCGCTCGTCCCCGCGCCGATCTCCGTGCTGCTCACGCTGACGGCTCCGCTCGTCGACGACCAGGGCAAGAGCCAGCTCTCGAGCGTCTCCGACGCCGACGCCGCCGCGCTCGAGGCCGGCCGCCAAGAGCTCGCGACGCTGTTCGACAACCCCGTGTTCGGACCGCTCACGGCGCTCACGCGCGAGAGCCTCGTCTATTGCTTCGCCTTCACCTTCCAGGCTCCGTCATGAGACGAACGCTCACCGCCATCACGCTCGCCACCGCGCTCGGGTTCGCCGCGTCGCCCGCGCGCGCAGGCGGTTTCCTCGTGTACGATCTGTCGGGTGAAGCGATCGGCCGCGCCTCGGCCGTGAGCGCGGAGACGCGCGAGCCTTCCGCCAATTGGTTCAATCCAGCAGCCCTCGCCTACCTCGAGGGCACGAACGTCGCCGCCGGCTCCGTCCTCATCACCGCTCGCAGCTATTTCACGGCGGCCGACAGCGGCACGCAGACGAGCAGCGAGCGCGGCACGTTCGTCCTGCCCACGCTCTACGCACAGACGAAGCTCGGCGAGCGGATCGCGCTCGGGCTCGGTATTTACAGTGCGTTCGGCATCGGGATCGAGTGGCCGGACGCCTGGCACGGCCGGGAGAGCGCCATCTCGGCGTCGCTTCAGACGGTGTCGTTCAACCCGAACGTCGCCGTGAGCGCCGACGAGCACTGGTCGTTCGCGGCGGGGTTCGATGCCATCCGCAGCACCGTCGATTTCCAGAACGGCCTCCCGTCGATCGTGGGCGGCAAGGTGCGCCTGGTCGGCGACGCCTGGGGCTACGGGTTCAACGTCGCCGCGCTCTACCGCCCGCTCCCCGAGCGGCTGCACTTCGCGCTCACGTACCGGAGCCGAGTGAAGCTCAGCTACGACGGGCAGGCCGACTTTCAGGCCGGCAATCCGGATTTCGCACGAGCCTTGCCGGATCAGCCCGGGCAGGCCGCCATCACGTTGCCCGACATCATCACCGCCGGCGTCATCGGGCGACCCACGCGCGCACTCTCGCTCGGCTTCGACGTGAATGCCGTGCTCTGGTCGACGTACGACCATATCCCCATCGACTTCTCGAGCGCGCCCGACCGCACGCTGAATCCGCAGGGCAAAACGGCGCTCACGTTCCGTGGCGGCGTCGACGTGGCCCTCCCGCTCGGCTTCCACGCGCGCGGCGGCCTCATCTACGATCAAGGCGCCACTCCCGCGCAAGGCATCAGCCCAGCCCTGCCGGATTCGGACCGTTTCGATCTCGCGGCCGGTCTCGGCTACGAGCGCGGCTTCCTCAAGGCCGATCTCGGCTACATGCTCGTTCTGTTTCTGCCCGTGGATGCGCAAGGCGGCGTCGAGAGCCCGGAAGGTCGCTACGTCACCCACGCCGAGCTCTTCGGGCTCACCGTCGGCGCGCATTTTTGAGCCGCGCCTCCGACCATGGGACGCCCCATGAGTCGCCCGGCGGCGCGCACAGCGAGCGGTCCCCGATATTCGCAAGAACCGCGGCGTTGCGCGTGACTCGCTGTGGCTCGACGCTTGCAGTGGACGCTCCCGCTCGTGCAAAGGCGCGAGCGTCAGGAGACTCAATGAAGCTCATTTCGCGATTGTCGTTCGTGGTGTTGCTGTTGCCGTGCATGCAGTGTCAGGCTCAAGTCGAGGGCGCGGGTTTCGAAGGTGACTCCGTCTCGGAAGAAGCCGCTAGCAGCACTCCCGTCACCTGGAAGCTCACGGGCACCGCCGTTCCGACCAACGTGTCCGGCGTCGTCCTCGACGCCGACGACCTGCACGTGCTCGGCCTGCCGAACAGCTCGACCTCCGCCGTCTGGGCCGTGCGCTCCCAAGAGCGCAGCGACGAACCTTGTTTTCTCCGCGTGGGGAACGAGGACCTCAACGACAAGAGCAGCGACACCTGGGACGTCAAGGACCATTGTGGTTCCAAGGGGCCTGACGGAGACCTCGTGAAGGGGCAGTTCCCCGACATCAGCGACGGCGGCGGCGACGATCACATCTTCGTCACCGAGCTACACGTCTGCATGAATTCTCAAGGAACCAAGGTAAAGGGCCTGATGGCGGTCGGCGAGCAGCTGCGGAGCGACGGGACGACCGGCGTCTGGCGGACATTCGAAGACGAGCGGGCGAACTGCGACTACTGGTCCGGACGCGCATCGTGTCCGCAAGGCATGGTCGCCACCGCGGTCAACGCGTACTTCAACGGCAACAGCGAGCCCAAGGACCTGACGGGAGTGACCCTCACCTGCCGGACGCTCACGTACTAGTGCCGTTTCAGCCGGCGCGGCGACGTTTTTGCGGGCGCTATTGTGTCGCCGTCACGTTGGCGACGGGGAACTCGATGTCGCCCGTACCGCCGCCGCTCTCGACCAGGATCTTCGCCTCCAAGAGGCCGCCGAGCTGCAAGCCCGCCGCTTCCCACGCCTTGAAGTGCTGCGAGACCGTGATCGTCCCGCACTGACGCGCCGACTGCCGGATGCTCCAGTATTGATCCCACTGCGATACGCCGCTGCATCGCGAGCCGCCCGTTCCGTTCGTCTTGTTCTGGAAGATCTTGTAGTCGGCGCCGTCCGAGTTGAAGGTGCCCTTCTGGGATGCGTTGTAGGCATTGAAGGGCATCGAACCCCACCGATCGTCGACGATGTACCATTCGACACAGGGGTTCGTGGTCCAACCGTAGATTCCGATATAGGAGTAGCCGCCCGCGCTTCCCGACTTTTTGTAGCTGAAGTCGGCCTTGATCGTCCCGTACTCGCCGTGTGGCTTCCCGTTGTTGCCCCATTCGAGACCGACGCGCGCCAAGAAATCGCTGTTGTTGCTGAAGCGCGCGCTGAACGCCGGAACGCTGAAGGTGGTGATGCAGGCGCTGCTGCTCAACTGATTGGACCAAAGCGACCAGCTCAGATCGCCCGCTTTGCCTTGAGTGTTCTGCCCGCAGTGATCCGTTCCGCCGGTCGGCATGGGAGCAGAGCAATCGATGACGGTTGCACCGGCGCTGCCACCGCTCCCGGAGCTGCTTCCTCCGTTGCCCGCGCCGCCCGCGCCGCCTTTGCCGCCGTTGCCGCCGCCGCTCATGCCGCCGATGCCGCCTGCGCCGCCCGAGCTCATTCGACCACCCGAGCCCGCTGCACCGCCCGAGCTCCCGGCGCCGCCCGAGCCCGCCATCCCGCCGAGGCCCGCCGATCCGCCAGCGCCCGTGCTGCCCGCCACGCCACCGGTGTTGCCCGTGCCGCCGCTACTCCCCGCGCCACTCACGCCACCCGTCGCGCCCGAGCCGCCGTTCGAATTCCCAGCGCCGCCCGTGGCGCCACCGGTGCCAGCGGTCACTGAACCTCCGCTGCCGCCGCTCGCCGTCGAGCCAGCTTGCGCGCCGCCCGAACCGGAGTGAACGCCGCCGGCGGTTCCGGCGTGGCCGGGAATCGAAGATCCGCCGGTACCCGGCTCGTCGAAATCATTCGCGGGCAGATCGGTCGCGCACGCGGGCGCGACGAGTGCGGCCACGGAGCAAACACCGAGGACACCAACCGACGTGAGCGAGAGAGAGAGGCGAGGCATCTCTCAACAATTCCCTCGTTTGGTCACCTGAACAATGTTCAGATGAATTTTTTTTCGCCCCTATGTAGAAATATTCCGTCGTAATAACACGGAAGGGTAACGAACCCTTTTACTCGTGCGGTTACGGAAGATATTTGCAGTGAGCCGCCCACTCGCGAACCGTGACCCACACGTCGGCACGGAGAGACCGGCGTTCGGGCCACGTCGCGGGGCGACTCACACCACGCAGTCGCGCGAGCGTGCCTTTTCCGTCTCACGGGCGGGGCCTACTCGACCGATGGGGCCGAACAGGGAGCGTACCCGACTCGCCTAGCCGGGCTGCTCGAGGTGGTGGTCGACCCGGCGCTGCATGCTGCGCGCGCTCGAGACGATGCCGACGAGGGTGACGGCGGTTGCGACGAGCGCCCAGCCCTCGAGCAGCTGCCGATCGATGAGCGCGCCGGCGAGCGCGGGGCCGGCAATCTGAGAGACCGACATGAGCGATTGCGTGAGACCGAGCACGACGCCCTGCTCCGTTCGCTCGACCTGCTGCGTGATGAGGCTCGTCAGCGCGGGGCGGAGCAGGCCGGTGCCGAGCGCGGTCGCGGAGATGGAGATCAGGAGGAGCGCGATGCCGTGACTGAAACCGAGGAGCGCGTAGCCGGCGGCCGCGGCGACGAAACCGCCGAGGACGAGCAACGGCTCGCCGACACGGCGAACGAGCGCGCCTTGCCGCAGCGCGCCCTGAACGATCATGCCGAGGAAGCCCGAGTACATGAAGATGTAGCCGACTTCCTTCGGGCCGAAGGGCGCGCCGTGCCAGACGAAGCGGCGCTCGGCGAACAGCGCCGCGCCGGACGTGAACATCGCGAACGCGAACGTGAAGCAGAAGAACTCGAGCAGCAGCGAGCCGAGCAGCGGGCGCCGGAAGTAAACGACGTACGAGCCCCAGTCGAGCACCCGGACACGGCGCCCGGCTGGAGCAGCGGGCCCGTCGGCGTCCACGCTGGGAGCGCTCTCCGCAGAGCGAGGCGACTCCTTGGGCAGCAGGAACGTCGTACCCAGAATGCTCGAGAACGAGAGCAGCGCCGCGCCGAGGATCGGCGTGCGAAAGCCGAAGTGGTGCGTGAGGTAGCCCGAAGCGCCGGGCCCGACGAGAAACCCGAAGCCGAAGGCGATGCCGATCAGCGCGAACGAGCGCGAGCGCTCTTTCGGCGGCGTGGTGTCGGCAATGTACGCTTGCGCGGTCGAAAGGTTCCCCGCCGTCAATCCGTCGAGCACGCGGGCGACGAAAACGACCGCGAGGTTCGGCGCATAAGCCAAGAGCAGCAGGCCCAAGAACGTGCCGATCTGACTCACTGCGAGCACGGGCTTGCGGCCGACGCGATCGGAGATTTGTCCGAGGATGGGTCCGGCGACGAGCTGACAGAGCGCGTAGGTGCCGACTAGCAGCCCGACGACGGTCGGGCTCGCCCCGAAGTGCTCCGCGTAGAACGGCAGCAACGGCAGCATGATCGTGAGCGCGAGCACATCCACCACGACGATGAGAAACAGCGGTAGGAGCGGGGATTTCTTCATCGGGCGCGCACGGCCGGCGGAGGCTCGGCCGAGTGGACCTCGAATGCAAGGCCTTCTTCCCGGCGCGCCGCTTCCGGGGCGTCAGTGCTAATACGCGCCGCTATCGAAGCCGCCCGCGCGCGGCTTGCCGTCGATGTCGGTGGGGACGCCGTAGTCCCCCGAGCCTGCGCCGATCAGCGGCGATGCTGCGCTCGGAACGAAATCGCCCGCGGCGACATCGGTGAACCAATCCTTCGAGCTCGCCTCGTCGGAGAAGAGGTTCCCGACTTCGGTGAGCAAGGGCGCGTCGTCGCCGTGCACCGGAGTCGCGACCGTGACGTGACAGGCATCGGGGTCACCGGTGTCACCCGCGTCACCCGTGCTACCCGCCTCGGGCGCGCCCGCCGCGCCCCCGCCTCGATGCCGCCCTGCGTCGAGCTACCGCCGGCGCTCGAATCACCCGCGTGTGAACGCCCACAACCATAGGCGACCGCGAACGCGCGCGTCAGTCGCATCAAGTCCGTTCGGCGCGCTACCGCTTCGACGACCACCAAGCTGCTCCCGCCTCGAAACCCTAGCAGACTCGCTATGAGGAAGCGGCGAGCAGAGGTGCGCTGCGCATTCGTGGCCGCCCGCCGGGGCCTCGAACGACTCAAGCGGGGACAGGATGTCCTGCCACCCGCCCCTCCTTTGCCACCGGTCGGCTCCGCTACGGAGCCGGCAACGCCTGCTCGCAGACGTAGGGCAGCGCCAAGGAGCAGGAGCGGTCGTACCAATCGTTCCGATTCGATTTGAGCGCGAGGCAGCGCTCCGGATCCGTCGTCACCGTGCTCGAGTCGTTCGGCTCGCCGGGAAGCCAGCTGACGAAGGCATCGCCCTCCGGCATCCCGTCGACGCCGCCGCGCCAGAAGACCGTTCCGTCGGGCCAGCGCCAAATGTACGCGTCGTCTCGTGTTCCACCGAGCCAGAGGTCGTCGTTCGTGACGCTGCCGGCGCTCGTTGCCACGAAGTCGTCTTCCTGGGACGTGCCGATCGCGGCCAGCGTAGCGCCCCGGCGCATGCAATCGAACGTCGCGGCTTCGTAATCGAGGGGCTTCGAGCACACGACGTACGCGCTCGGCGCTTGCGCGAAAGAGGAGCACGTCGGAAGGGGATCGGTGCCGGCATCCTCGGTCACGCCGGCATCATCGCTCGGGGCGACGAAGCTCGGGTCCAGAGTGGTCGTGCAGCCCACCACGACACCGAACGAACCGGCGCAGATGCAACAGCGAAGGACTATTCCGCTCACGCGCCTGAGACACACGGGAACGCGAAGGGTGGCCATCAATCGTACTCGGTGCCGCGCGGGCGCGCGTCTTCGGCGCAGTCTGTTATCCTGATCGAGGTGCCTCGCGTTCGTCAACCCGTCGACCCGGCTTGGAAGCAGCCGGCGAACGACTCGACTCGACTGCTCCTCGTCCCGAGCGAAGCAACGCCGAGCGAGCTCACTTACGAACGCGTCGCGCCGGTCGTGCACAAGATGGTGTGGCTCTACCTCGCGACCGATCCGGAGCGGGACGATGTCGCTCAGGACATCCTCGTCGCCGTCGTCCGGGGCGCGGGCTCCGTTCGGGATCCTGCGCAGCTCGAGGCGTGGGTTGCGAAGGTGGCTTTCAATACCATCTGCAATCTCTTTCGGCGGAGAAAGCTCGTGCGGTGGCTCTCGCTCGAGGCACTGTCCGGCTACGAGCCACCGGCACCGAACATAGACTTCGAGGGACGCGAGCTCGTCGCGCGCACCCAACGGATCCTCGAATGCCTGCCGGTCGCCGAAAGGATGGCGTTCACGTTGCAGCTGCTCGAAAATGCGAGCCTCGAGGAGATCGCGCGCCGCTGCGCCTGCTCGGAGCGAACGGCGCGACGCCGGCTCAAGGCCGCTCGGGAGCGCTTCTTGCGTCTCGTGAAGCGCGACCCCGTGCTCGCGCGCCGGTTGGCCGAGCCCCTCGCACCGATGGGGGGGCCGTCGGATGGATGAGCTCGAGCCCCTCGCGGCCGCGCTCCGAGAAGAGCTCGGCAGACCGCCGGAGGCGTGGCAACAGGCACAGCGGGCGCGGTTTCGCCACGGTGTGCGCGCTCGGGAGCGGCGTTCTCCGCTGCGTCGCGTCGCGCCGTGGGTCGTCGCCGCGTCGAGCGTGCTCGCGGTGGTGCTGGCGGTCATCGCGTTCCATCGGCCCGAGACCGTCGACGAGCGTTGGCTCGTGGCGGAAGAGCTAGCGGGGCCGGTTCGCTTGGACGACGGCAGCAGCATCGGGCTCGAGCCGGGCGGACGCGGGCGGCTCGTCACCGAAGCCGCCGCGGTCCACTTCGATTTGCAGCAGGGGCGCGCGAGCTTCGACGTGGTTCCCGGCCGCCGGCGCGCCTGGACGATCCGCGCGGGTAAGAACGAAGTTCGAGTCGTCGGCACCCGATTCAGCGTCTTCTTCGGCGCCGGGGAAGCGTTCGAGGTCGCGGTCGAGCGCGGCGTCGTCGCCGTCCGAGTGCCGGACCGCAACGCGAGCATCGAGCTCACGGCGGGCGACCACCTGCAAGGGAGCCCAGGGCAGCTCGAGGTGACGCACGTCCCCACGCGGGGGCTCACGTCCGTTGCCGGCTCGGCGAGCGCTTCCGAGCAGCAAGCGGAGGAGCCGAGCTCGGCCGGACCCGCGCCGTCGGAAGGCCGTGCCCCGTCGGTCCCGCCGGCGACGGCGGAGTCTTCCGCGGCGCGAGCGGATTGGCAGCTTCGCTACGCCGAAGGGAAATACGCCGAGTCGCTGGCGCTCGTCCGTGCCAGCGGGCTAGCCAAGCACCTCGCCGACCTCTCGCCGGGCGCGCTCGCAGAGCTCGCCGACGCGGCGCGCTTGGGAGGCGACCCCGAGCTCGCCGTGCGCGCGCTCACGCTCCTCATCCAACGGTTCCCGGGCGCGCCCGCCGCGCGTGACGGCCGATTCCTGCTCGGTCGCGTGCAGGCCTTGCGAGGCGACGACGCCGCGGCAGTCGACGCGTTCGAGAGCTACGTCCGAAACGCACCGTCGGGGCGATACGTGAACGAGACGCGCGGTCGTCTGATGGAGCTCTACTCGAAACGTGGCGACACCGAGCGAGCGAGGAGCCTCGCTCGACAGTATCTCGACGTCACGCCGAGCGGCCCCTATCAGCGCCTGGCACGCTCTCTGGTTACGCCGGAGCGCTAGCGCCACGGGACCTCGATGGCGGGCCGGTATCTGCCTCGCGTGGCGTGGGTCGCGACGCTCGCCGCAACGGTCGGCACGACGAGCCGTGCCGCCGCGGAGGTGCACGTGTCCGTTCAGTACGATTCGGAGGAGCGCGTGGAGCTCGCTCGGCGCCTCGGCTCCGAGCTCGAGAGCGAGGGATACGTCGTGGACCTCTCCGCAACGAGCGGCGCGTCGCCGTGCGAAGCAAAAGGCACGGAGCCGCTCGTGACCGGCGACAGCCGAGCCTGGATCCGCCTCGGGCCCGCGCCTTCGGGGGGCGACGACACCGTCGCTTCGATTTGCTACCTCGGCTCCCTACCGTTTCTGCAGCAGGCCTCGGCGAGCGCGCCTGGGTCCGATCCGCGACAGCTCGCCGTCGTGACCGCCGAGGCACTGAATGGCCTTCGCTCCAAGGTGTCTCCGGCCATGGCGGAGTCCGAGCTGCCGCAGCGCCGCGAGGCCTCGCCAAGTGCCGCCGACCTCTCGCCCGCGACGCCGCTCGCTAACGAGCTGTCGCTGGGGGTCGCGGTGCTCGGCAATGCGCCGGGCTACCCGGCAGCTCCGAGCGCCACGTTGCGTGCGAGCCTCGGCGTGAGCGCTGCGGCCGACCTCGTCGTCGACGCGCTCGTTCCGACGACCGGCGCCGAGGTCACGAGCCCGCAGATGACCGCCACGCTTCGCACCGCTTGGCTGCGGGTCGGACCGCGCCTGCGCTGGGCCGCGGGGGACTTCGAGCTCTCGGGCGCAGTGCTCGCCGGCGCCGCGATCAGTTGGGCCACCGCCGTGGCCGTCCCACCTCGGATTGGCACGACCGACATTTCGCCCGGCGCGCTGTTCTCACTCGCGGCCGCCGTCGAGTATCCGAGGCGCTCGCCCGTTTTCGCTTCCGTCTCCGCCTCGGGGTCGGCGCTCGTGCCCGGCCTCAGAACGAACCTCGGCGAAGGCGAGTCCCCGCGCGGCTCGTGGCCGCTCGAAGCGGGGATTGCTCTCGGCGCTCGCTGGGGCGGAGAGCCGTAGTCGAAAATTCCCGAGACGGTGTCGCCGGCGTTCGGGGGGAGCTTGCCGTGCGCGATAGGTGGCCGGGCACAGGAGGCCTGATTGTCTGTGTGTCGTGACGGTCGGGCGCGCGCAGCGGCTCGGCTCGAGGACCACCATGCTGAATCAGTGCGGACGCAGGCTCGACGTTCTTGGATTTTGGTCGCTCACCTTGCCGATCGCCTGGCTAGTCGGCGCCTGTGGCGCGGCTGAGCCGCCGGGCGCTGCGTCGCAGGGGGGCTCGTCGGGCGCCGCCGCCGGCTCCAGCGCCAAGGGCGGCTCTCCGAGCTCGGCCACCGGAGGCGGGTCCGCCCACGGGGGGTCGGGGGGCAGCGGCGCCTCCGCGGGCACGTCGAGCACGGCGGCCGCGGGCGGAGCCTCGGCCTCCGCGGGTAGCGGCGCCGGCTCGAGCCTGGGTGGCACGAACGCTTCGGGCGGAACGGCGGGCACGAGCACGCTCGGCGGCGGCGGTGGGGTGCCAGCCTCCGGCGCGGGCGGAGCGGGCCCCGTGTCCGGCGGCAGCGGAGGTCAGGGCGGCGATGGGTCGGGCTCCGGCGCCGGAGGTCAAGGCGGCACTGGGGTCGCAGGCAGCGGCGTCGGCGGCAGCGGTGTCGCCGGCAGCGGCCCGGTCACGTTTCAGAAGCCGGAGGGCACGATCCAAAACACGGCTGAGCCCGCCTCGACCACGAACCTGCCGCAGTCC
>DASUGE010000052.1:0-5513 GCA_036274215.1 Polyangiaceae bacterium
CGTACCCGCGCGGGGGCGGATGCTATAGTCGTCGAGCCTTGGAAAACCCGCTCCTCGCTCTCAGCTCGCCGCCCGCGTTCGATCGCATCCGCGACGAGCACGTCGAGCCCGCGATACGCGAGCTGATTTCTCGCACGCTCGCCGCGCTCGACGCGATCGAGGCTGATGCGAGCGCACCAACGTACGCGACGACGCTCGGCGCGCTCGAGCGCGCGACCGAAGCGCTCGAGACGAGCATGGGCGTGGTCGAGCACCTCGAGAGCACGGCGACGACGCCGGGGCTCCGCGACGCCTACAACGCCGTGCTGCCCGACGTGAGCGCGCTCTGGGCCGGCATTCCGCTGCGCGAGCACCTCTACGAGCGCCTCGTCGCGTTCTCCGAAACGGCGGAAGCGCGCTCGCTCGACGCGACGCGCGCCCGCTTCCTCGAGAAGACGCTCGCCGAGTTCCGCCGTCATGGCGCGCGCCTCCCGGCCGAAGGCAAAGCGCGCCTGCGCGAGCTCGACCGCGAGCTCTCGTCCGTCGCGTCACGCTTCGCGCAGAACGTGCTCGACGACACCAACGCGTTCGAGCTGATGCTGCCCGATGCCGCGCGCCTCGCGGGGCTTCCGGGCTCGGCGCTCGACCTTTTGCGCGAGGGCGCGGCGGTCAGCGGGCGCGAGGGTTACCGCCTGACGCTCCAGGCGCCGAGCGTCACGGCCGTCCTCACCTACGCGGAGGATCGCGCCCTGCGCGAGACCGTCTGGCGCGCCTTCAACGACCGCGCAACGAGCGGCGAGCACGACAATCGCCCGCTCCTCGGTCGCTTGCTCGAGCTCCGGCGCGAAAAGGCCCGCTTGCTGGGTTTCGCGCATTTTGCCGATCTCGTGACGGAAGAGCGCATGGCGAAGACGGGCGCCGAAGCGCGCCGCTTCGTCGACGACCTCACGAGCCGGACGCGCACGGCCTTCGAGCGCGAGCGCGCCGAGCTGCTCGCGTTCCGGCGTGAGCTCGAGGGTCCCGATGCGCCGGAGCTCTTGCCGTGGGACGTCGGGTTCTACTCGGAGAAGCTGAAGCGCGAGCGCTACGCCTTCGACGACGAGCTGCTTCGCCCGTACTGCTCGTTCGAGCGCGTGCTCGAGGGCGCGTTCCATCTGGCCGAGAAGCTCTTCGGCGTGCGCATCACCGCCGCCCCCGGCACGAGCACGTGGAACGACACGGTGCGCGCCTTCCACATGCACGATCTCGGCGGCGCCGAGCTCGCCCTCTTCTACGTGGACCCCTACCCGCGCGAGACGAAGCGCGGCGGTGCCTGGATGCACGGGCTCATCACCGCCGTACCGCCCGAGCGCCAGCTCGCCGTGTTCTGCGCGAACGTTCCGCCGCCCGCGGGCGGCAAGCCGTCGCTGCTCGCGCATCGCGACGTCGAGACGATCTTCCATGAATTCGGCCATTTGCTGCACCACGCGCTCAGCGCCGTCAGCGTGCGAAGCCTCGGCGGCACGCGCGTCGTCCAGGATTTCGTCGAGCTGCCCTCGCAGATCATGGAGAACTGGTGCTCCGAGCGCGAAGGGTTGAACCTGTTCGCCCGCCACTACGAGACGGGCGCTCCCATCCCGGACACCCTCCTCGACGGCCTCCGCGCCGCGCGCACCTTCCGCGCCGCAAGCATGCAGATGCGCCAGCTCGGCTTCGCCGCCGTCGATCTGGCCCTGCACATGGATTACGAGCCCGCGCGCGACGGCGACCCCATCGCCTACGGCAATCGCATCCTCCAAGGCTACTCGGCGAGCCCTCTGCCGGACGACTACGGCATGCTCGCGAGCTTTTTGCACCTCTTCTCGCACCCTGTCGGCTACGCCGCAGGTTACTACTCCTACAAATGGGCGGAGGTGCTCGACGCCGACGCCTTCGGCCGCTTCCGCCGCGAAGGCGTGATGAGCGCCGAGGTCGGCTCCGCCTTCCGCGAACGCGTCCTGTCGCGCGGCGACAGCAGCGATCCGATGGAGCTCTTCGTGAGCTTCATGGGCCGCAAGCCCGAGGTCGACGCCCTCCTCGTCCGCCAGGGACTCTGAGCTCATGCGCCCCGGCGGGCTTGCCGTCGTGCTCGGAGCCATCACCGGCGTAGCCCTGGCTTTCGCCAGCCGCTCCCGCGCGCCCACCGTCCCCGCCGACCCGCCCGCCCCATCCTCCGCCACCACTTCCCCTCACTCTCCCCCTAGCCCTAGCCCTAGCCCTAGCCCTAGCCCTAACCGCAACTCCCGCCGCTTCCGCGACGCCCACCACGATCGCGTCCTCCTCCTCCCGACGGCCGAGACACATCCGAAGGGCACTTTCTACGCCTCGAGCCTCGAAATCGTCCTGCTCCAAGTCGGCTACGCCGTCAGCGACACCACCCAGCTCACGTTCACCGGCGCTCCGCCGCTCGGCGCCGATCTCGTCGTGCCGCTCGATCTCTCCCTCAAGTCCGTCGTGCTGCGAGAGCCCACCGTCAGCGTGGCACTGATGGGCTCGGCGACGGGCGCCGTCGGCAGCGGTGACGTGAACGGCTTCGTCGGCCGCGCGGGAGGCGCCGTGACGCTCTGTCAGCCGGCGTGGCTCTGCAAGCTGAGCCTTACCTTCGCGACGAATGTCACGCTCATCGGGCCCGGCACGCTCGCGCTCGGCGGCGTCGGCCTCGTCTATCACTTCGACTCGCTGTTCGCCTTCCTCGCGGAGGCGGACACCGCAGTGCCGCTCGGCCCTCAGTCGGGCGAAGCCAACGGTGTCGGTGTCGGCGCCGGTATCCGTTTTTCGGGCCGCGACGCGGGCCTCGATCTCGGCGTCTTTCGCTTCGGCAAGGCGGGCGAGCCGCTACCGCCTCTGCTCCCGTTCATCGCGGCGACGTGGCGGACGCATTGAGTAGCGCTTCGCCGTCGCTCAGAACCCGCCGCAGAGCGGCATGTCCGCGCATTCGAAATGGTCGTGCACGTACGTGCAGGATTGGTTCTGGGCGCAGCCGCTGTTCGGAGGCCCACACGTGTCCGCGCTCGTCTGACAGAAGAACCCGCTCGAGAAGAGAACGCCGCACGCCCATGCCGGACATGCAAGCACTGTCATCGATGACGTCACGTCGAGCTCCTCCCGAGTCTTGACGGTCTCAAGCTGCGATTCGAATCGCGACGCGCGGCAGGATTTCGGTGAGCGCTACCCGTCGAGCGTCGGCTCGAGTGCGCGCCCCGAGGACACCGTGCGCCGCAAGCGTCCGCTCCGTGGCGTCGAACGTTCCCGTCGCACGATTCGTTGCCGCTTCGTGCCCGACTTCCAGCGCCGCGCGAAGCCGCGCCTCGACACGCTCTGCGACGCGCGGCTCGCGGCGCTGCGCCCAGGTGACGAACCGCCAGGCAAGCTCCGCATGGCGCGCTTCGTCCTCGGCAATGCTCCTGAGGGTACTCGCGACGACCGGATCGGTCGCCCCTTCGGCGGCCCACGCCGCCTCGATTGCCGCGCTCGTTTCGCCGATGCAACCCTCCTCGATCACGAGGTCGACCACAGCCATGAGGTCGACACGCCCGAGCGAGCCTGTCACGTCGAGTGGCCCCGGACCGACGGCGCGTTCGGCATAGCGCGACGCCAGCCCGAAGCAGAGCGTCGCATGGCGCGTCTCGTCGGCCATGGCCGACGTCGCCGCCGCGACGAGCTCCGCCGGTGCACCGAGCGCCATGAGCTGCAGCACAAAGCGCGCAAAGGCCGCGACGGAGGCGTGCTCCATCAAGCCCGCGCGCGTCCAGTGCTCGGCGAGAGCGGCGCGGTGCTCGGGAGTGAGCCCGCCGAGCGACGGCGCGGCGCTCGCATCCTCGAGCCAACCCGGATCCGTCCCGTCGGAGGCGACCTCGCTTTGGCGGAGCGCTCCATCGACGAGGAACGGCCGTCCGCACATCGGGTACGGCTCGCACACGTAGTGATCCACTCGATACACGCACTGGGCTCTTGCCGGTGCGCAGTCGTCCGGCCCGCCGCATTGATCCTCCGGCGTTTGGCAGTGAAATTCGCTCGGTCGCGCCGTCGCGCATGGGTCCTGAACCGGCGAGATGCACAAGAGTCCCGGCCCGCACTCCGCGTCGCTCTTGCAAACGGCTGGTCTACAGAAGCCAATCTGCAGCGGTGCGCGGCTCACCTCGGATAAGAAGCTGTCCTCACACGAGCACACCTCGCCGCTAGCGCAGTCCGAGTCCTGCTTGCACCCGTAGACACAAGCGATCGTAATCATTTGCCCGGTGTCCACGCGGATGCAGTAGCCGTTCCCTTGCGCAGTGCAGTCCGCGTCGGTCACGCATAACTGCGTGATGGGAGGTCCCACGGGTGCGCCGCCCGAGCCCGCCCCGCCGTCGGACGGCGCGCCACCGTCGCTCGGCACCTCGGGGTGAGGGGATAGCGGGCACATCACGTTCCCCGGGTGGTGAACGAACGTGCCCTCGCAGAGCTCCATCGCGCCGGTGTTGTCCTCGACCTCCACGCAGCCGTGTGGCTTTACGCTGCCTTGTCCGCCGTTCGTAGTGCCGGCGCTGCTTCCGCCCGCGCCGCTCCCGCTCGTGCCGGCGAGGCCTCCGGATCCGCCGAGCCCTGCCCCCGAGCTGCCGCCGACGCCGTTTCCAGCCGTTCCTCCTTGGCCGCCGCGGGTGCCACCCGTCGCGAGCGAGCCACCCTGACCAGTCCCGCCGCTACCGCCCGTGCTGCTGCCTCCCGTTGCGTTGCCGCCTTTCGCCCCGCTCCCCGCTGAGCCCGCCGTCGCGCCGCTCCCGGCGGAGCCCCCCGCCGCGCTCGCTGCCGCAGCTCCTCCGCTACCGCTGCCGCCGTCGTTTTTCTCCGAGCGGCCCGCACACGCGGTCATGCTCGCCGTGACGCCGCTCACCGCCACGATCAGCCGCCACCGGAGCTCCGCGACGTGCGCGCGTCTCGTGTTCCACACCATGAGTAAAAGCGTAGCACGCGTGTCGCTTGCACTACCGGGGCGCCGGCGAACGGAGTCAGCGCGATTCCGAATTTCGTGCCGAGCAGCCGACCCTCGTTGCCAGTCCGTGCCGGCGTGTGCCAGGTCGTGCCGGCGCCGTCTCGCCGCTAGTGCAGCGCATGTGAGATAGGGTCAACTTTCGGAACGGAGCTGCACTAGGGCGGACGCGAAGCGGACGCGGGGTCTGGGGCGGAAGCCCCAGCGAAAGAGCAGTGCACGCCCCGCGCAGCGGGGCCAATCATCGCTTCGCGATGATTGCGCCTATCTCATAGGCGGTGCGCTAGAGCGACAAACGGTTTGAAAAGCCGCCTTCACGTCGTCATGCGTAGGATCACGATCACCTGCCCCGCTGGGGAAACGGAGTCCTTCACGCCGCCCCAGGGGGGAATGCTCGTGAGAAAAACAGACCGCGGGGTCCCTATCCGAGGATTTCGCTTCCGCGTCAGGATCAGTCACCGATTACCGGTTTTTACGTTCGAATCATCTTGACGTCATTTTCGAAGGACGCCGTGGCGCACGCGCGGACGTGCTCCGAAATCGCCGC
>DASUGE010000053.1:0-12205 GCA_036274215.1 Polyangiaceae bacterium
ACTCGCCGTGGGCGACGAGCGTCGCGGCGAGCGTCTTGCAGGGCACGGCGAGCTCGAGCGCTTCGCCGAGATCGGCCGCGAGCGGGGCGTCGCCGAGGGCCGGATCCGTCGCCGCGCCGAGCAGGAAACCACCCGCGTCGAACTCGAGGCTCATGCCCACGAGCACGGTGTCGTCCGCCTGAGTCGACCAGACGGTGTCGCCCGTCCCGTAGAAGGTCGCGAGCTCCGGCGGCATGCCGAGCACCGATTCGAGCGTGAGCTCGGGCGCTACGCCCACGCCGGCGCCCGTCAGCGCACCCACGAGGGTCTGGTCGAAGTGGAGCGCATCGACGCCGTTGGCGAGCAGCACTCCAAACGGTCCGCGCACGAGCTCGGCCGCGTTCGGGAGCGTGGCGCGGAGCTCGCGGTCCCAGGTTTCGGCCCGGCGCGTCGACTCGAACGAGCTCGGGTCGTCGAGCGCGTCGTGCATCGCGTCGAGCAGCGCCTCGACGTCGTCGCTTGCTTCGCCGGCGACCGCAGCCAGCAGCGCGGCGCGCGACGGCGCGAGCGCGTCCGTGAAGGGCGTCGTGCGATCGAGCGAGAGCGTGAAGCGGATCTGGCTGCGATCGAGCTTGATGGGAACGTCGGTGAGCTCGACGACCACGGGTGTGACGGCGCCTTCGGCGGCCGCATCCTGCGTCGTGCAGCCCCAGATGTACTTGCCGACGCGCAGGATGACGGCGAGGGGCACGTTGGCCGGCACCTCGAGCGGGACGGGGAACGTGTCGGCCGTCGAAACGACGGAGCCGTCGTCGGGCGGCGCGCCCGTGAGGTCGGCGCAGGTCGTGTTTGCCCACGCCGTCGCGGTGTACTGCGTGACGGTGCGCAGGCCGTCGTACGACGGTGTCACGCCCAGGTCCGTGAGGCCGGTGCTCGGCACCGCGAGCGCGAGAAACTCCGGGGCGGCCCCGGGGCTCGTGACTCGCACGCTGAAGCTCTTCGGGACGCTCGGCGCCGTGAGGGTGTTCTGCGCGATCCCCGTGAGGCCGCTCGTCGTCGCCGTGCTGGTGCGCAGGACGGCGTCGAAGGGATCGCCGACGAGCGCGAAGCGCAGGTCGCGCACCGCGGCCGGCTTCACCGTGGCGACGAGCCCGACGCTCTCGTTCGGCGCAAGCTTCAGAGGATCCACGTTTTGTCCGTCTTCGAGCGAGACGGCGCGCAGCGAGAGCACGGCTTCCGGTGAGTCGCTGCCGCCGCCTTCGCCGCCACCGGCGTCGCGCCCGTCTTCGGTAGGCCCGTTCGGCGCGGTACCCCCCGAGCAGCCGAGCGCCACGCAGGTCGCGAGGGCCGCCCCGACGCCGAGCGGGCGCGCCCCAGAGCGGAGCCCGGACCGGGCTCGGCGGGCGAGCGAGAAGGAAGGCATGCGCCTCGAAAAGTAGAGCGAAAGTGGCGCGCTGCAAGCGAAGAGTGAGAACGCTCGGCGCGGAGCGGGTCCCGGCACGCCGTGTTAGCGTTCGCCCGCACGTGACGTCGATCGTTCCTCCTCCCGTGAAGATCCTGATCGTGGAGGACGAGCCGGGCCTCCGGCAGATGCTCGAGATTCTGTTTCGGCGGGAGGGCTACTCGGTCGTGAGCGCGCCCGGCTGCCGCGCCGCCCTCGAGGCGATCACGCAGCATCCGCAGCCGTTTCCCCTCGTCCTCACCGATCTTTCGATGCCGGACGGGTCCGGTCTCGACGTGATCTCGTGCGCGAAGGGGCGGAGCCTCGCGACCGAGATCATCCTGCTCACGGCGCACTCGAGCGTCGAGAACGCGATCCTCGCGATGCGCTCGGGGGCGTACGACTTCGTCGCCAAACCGTTCAAGCCGGCCGAGCTTGCTGCGCTCGTGTCGAAGGCGCTCGAAAAAAGCGCGCTCGTCACCGAGAATCTGAGGCTCCGCGCGCGGGTGAGCGCGGAGGAGGAAGGGCGCGCCCTGCTCGGCAGGAGCGAGGCGATGCGTCGCATCACCGACGTGATCGAGCGCGTTGCGGCCACTCGCTCGACCGTCCTCATCACCGGCGAGAGCGGCACGGGGAAGGAGCGCGTGGCGCGTGCCATCCACCAGCGCTCCGAGCGCGCGGACCAGCCGTTCCTCGTCGTCAACTGCGGCGCCTTGCCCGAAAACCTGATGGAGAGCGAGCTTTTCGGGCACGAAAAAGGGGCATTCACGGGGGCGCAGACCAAGCGCGCGGGCCTGTTTCGCGACGCGCACGGCGGCACGATCTTGCTCGACGAGGTCGGCGAGCTCCCGCAAAGCCTGCAGGTGAAGCTGCTGCGCACGCTCCAGGAGCGCAGCGTGCGTCCCGTCGGCGCGAGCGAAGAGGTACCCGTCGACGTGCGTGTGCTCGCCGCGACCAATCGCGAGGTCGAGGCCGACGTCGCCCAGGGTCGCTTCCGTCAGGATCTCTACTACCGCCTGAACGTGATCCGCTTGAACCTCCCGCCCTTGCGCGAGCGGCGCGAGGACATCCCGATCCTGGCGGAGCGGTTCCTCGTGCGCTTCGCGCGCGAGATGGGCAAAGACATCGCCGGCTTCACGCCGGATGCCCTGCACGCCATCGAGCGTTACGCCTACCCCGGCAACGTGCGCGAGCTGGAGAACCTCATCGAGCGCGCCGTCGCGCTCGCCGGAACGCGCGTGCTCGGCACGGGCGATCTGCCGGAGGAGGTGAGCGGCCAGCTCGGACGCCCCGAGCCGGGTCTTTTGACGCTGGGTCCCGACGGCTGCGATCTCGACGCCGTCTTGAACGAAGCGGAGCGGCGCCTCTTGGTTCTTGCGCTCGAGCGGAGCGGGGGTGTGCGCAAGGGGGCCGCGAGACTGCTCGGCGTGACGTTCCGCTCGCTGCGCTATCGCTTGCGGAAGCACGGGCTCGGCGGCGACGGCACGGGACCCCTGGACGGTACCGACGGCACGGACGAGGCGCCCGAAAGCGAAGACGACTCGGAGCCGCCACAAAGCCGATAAGTCCAGGGCAGCCGCGAGTAACGTGGGCTCTCGCGCGAGCCGGTGCTAAGCTCGACGGTGCATGATGCGTCGCGGGCGCAGCCGAGCGCGTGGCTTTACCCTGGCGGAGCTGATGGCGGTGGTGGCCATCATGGGTATCCTCAGCGCCGTCGCGATCGCCGCGTTTCACCGCCGGGCGTACCAATCGGACTCCACGAACGCCAAGGTCGTCGTCAAGGCGATCGCGGTCGCTGAAGAGCACTATCGGGCAGAAAATCAGGTCTATTTGAACGTTTCCTCGGCGGGGGACCCCGGCTGGTACCCGCAGAAGACGTTCACGCAGATGACGCGCCGTACGTTCTGGCGCACGGCGCCCGACGCCGGAGGCGACTCCGAAACGACGAAGTGGCAGGCGCTGATGCCCGATATTCGCCAGCAGGTGACGTCGGGCTTCAAGGTGAACGCGGGACTGCCCACGGCGTCGCCGAGCGCCGTGCTCGATTCAGGAAGCGGCGTCACGTTGCCGGCGGCCGATCCCGTCGAGCCCTGGTACCTGATCCAGGCGCGCTCCGACTTCGACAACGACGGAGTCGCGTCGTTCATCGTCGCGGCGAGCTGGACACCAGAAGTCGTCGTCGTCAACGAAGGGGAGTAGGCGAAAACGCGCGAGCCGGCGGGCTCGGCGCGGGCCCATTTTTGACGCCGAAAAAGCGGGCGGTGACACTTTTGGGCAGGCGCCGGCGTGCGCTCTTGTGGGCGAAGGTGTGAGCGCGCTGCGAGCAGAGCGCGAGAATTCGGCCCCCTTTTTCGGCCCAAGGCGCGCCTTCGTGAAAGAGTGCGAGCCTTTGCGATGAAAGCGTTCGGAGCACATCCGCGCACACGGCACGTGCTGGCACGCGACCTGCTTGGGGAAGGCGTGGTCATGCGCCGCCGGCAACGCGCGAGCTCTCGCGGTTTCACGCTCATCGAAACGATGGTCGTGGTGCTGATCATCGCCGTGCTCGCGACGCTGGCCGTCTACGGCGTGCGCAAATACATGATGGCCGCCAAG
The DNA here is from genome assembly GCA_036274215.1 of Polyangiaceae bacterium. Lineage (GTDB taxonomy): Bacteria > Myxococcota_A > Polyangia > Polyangiales > Polyangiaceae > PMG-095. Next base: position 4,016 of record DASUGE010000053.1, read on the forward strand.
ACCTCGGAGCCGATCGAGATCATCAACTCGATCCGCGCCGCTCAAGAGGCCTACAAGGACGAAACCTTCGGCTACATGCCGATCAACGGGGGCGTGACGGGCACGTTCCCGTTCGCCAGCGCCGCTGCGACGAAGAACGCGAAGATGGCGTGGGACTCCGGCAACGCGACGCCCCTGGCCGACTGGAACCAGCTCGGCGTGCGGCCGAGCACGCAGGTTCAGTTCGGCTACGGCTGCGCGGCGGGCAAGGGTACGGGCGTTCCGCAACAGGCCACGCTCGGCATCGCGCAAAACTTGAACTACCCGACGACGTTTCCCGACTGGTACGTCGTGCGCGCGATCGCCGATCGCGACGGCAACGGGGTCTACGCCTACTTCGTCGGCTCTAATTTCACCGACGGCATTTACTCGGAGAACGAAGCCGAATGACGCGCCACCTCGGGCACGCACGTTCGGTACGAAGCGACGGGTCGGGTGGCCCATCGCATCGCGGTAGTGGCCACCCAGAACAAAGGAACGAAGCATGATGATTCTGAAACTCAGGAAGAGGGCGCGCGGTTTTACGCTGGTCGAGCTCATGATCGTGGTTGCGATCATCGGCATCCTGGCGGCGCTCGCGATCTACGGCGTGAAGAAGTACCTGACGAACGCCAAGACGGGTGAAGCGAAGAACAACCTCGGCCGCCTCGCCAAGGACGCAGTCGCCGCCTACGAGCGCGAGACGATGGACGCGACGCTTGCTGCTGCGAACAGCGGCTCGCAAGCGGTGCACCGGCTGTGCGACTCGGCGGCCGCCACGGTTCCGGCCGCGGTCCCTGTGGGCAAGAAGGTCCAGCCGGATCCGGCGGGCTGGAACGCCGGTAGCGCTACCGTCGGCTGGCGCTGCCTGAAGTTCTCGCTGAACGATCCGGTCTACTACTCGTACGGCTACACTGCGGCGAGCCCCCTGGATCAGGCGAACGCGTCGTTCACGGCTAGCGCGACGGGTAACCTCGACGGCGACACCACCGCGGGCGATCCGTGGAAGTACCGCGGCGCCATGATCACGCCCGGCGTGCTCCGCCTGGCGACGACCATGGACGAGCCGACGGCCAACGACGGTCCCGAAGAATAAACGTGTGGACACGTCGGCCGGCATCGCCGCCGCCGACGCGAATGGCCCCGATCGCCTTCTGCAGGCATCGGGGCTATTCTTTTTTTGTCGACCAGCGAGGACCTTGATCTACGGGCTTGCCATTCTGGTCCTCGTGCTCGCCGCGTACCTCGAGTGCCTGGGCGGCACGTTCGTTTGGGACGATCGCCCCCTGATCCTCGGGTCGCCGCTCGTCGAGCGCGTGGCATCGCTCGGCGATTATCTCAGGAACCCGTTCTGGAGCGGCTTTGGCACTCAGCCGGAGGCGCAGAGCTACTACCGACCGCTCGTCACCGCGAGCCTCGCGCTCGATCAGCGCTTGCACGGCGGCAATGCGGCCGGGTTTCACCTCACGAACCTCGCTTTCCACGCGCTGAACGCGCTGCTCCTCTACGCCGTGATTCGGCGCACGGGCGCGCGCGCTCTGACCTCGGCGCTGGTGGCGGCGTGTTGGGCGCTCTTGCCGCGGCTCGCCGAAGTGGCGGCCTGGATTTCGGGGCGAACCGACGCGATGGCGACCGCGGCCGTGCTCGGGGCCCTTTTGGTGTGGGGGCCGAGCTTCGCGCGGCGACTCGCGGTCGCCGTGATCCTCGCGGCGGGTCTGTTCGCCAAGGAGACGGCGCTCGCGGGCGTCGTCGCCGTCGTCGCGCTCGAGATCGCGACGCTCGAGAACCCTCGGAAGAACGTGCGCGTGCTGCTCGTGCGCTCGGCGCCGGTGCTGGCGGCCGTCGCGCTCTATCTGACCGTCCGACTGCTCGCCGTCGGTGTGCACTCGGAGGGGGCTCGACTCGGCTGGAAGCGCGGGCTCGTCGTGCTCGAGGCGATCGGAACCTATGCGCTCATGCTGCTCGACCCGTTGCGTCCCCGGGCGGTGATTGGTCGCGTCGGCGTCGTCACGCCGCTCGGTCTCATCGCGGGCGTGGTGGCGCTGCTCGGGGCCGGTTTCCTCACTTGGCGGTACGGTCGAAGGCTGCGCGCGTGGCAGGCGTGCGGGCTCTTGCTGGCGGCTTCCGCGCTTTTGCCCGTGGTGCAGCTCGTGTCGCTCCCGATTCGCACGCTCGCCGCCGATCGATTCCTGTACTTGCCGGCGGCGGGCCTGGCCATGGCGCTCGCGCCGGCGCTCGATCGATGGCTCGGCGCCCGGCGCGCGAGTTGGGCCGCGGCGTGTGCCGTGCTCGGGGTGCTCTTCGTGGCGACGCACCAGCGCGCGGCGGTTTGGTCCGACGAGGTCACGTTCTGGGTCACGGCGTACCGTGAGACGCCGACCTTCAACTCTGCGGCGGCGACGGAGCTCACGGGCGTGTATTACCGGGCGGGGCTCTACGAGGATGCGCTCTTGCTCGCGGAGCGCGCGCGGCGCTACGACGATCCGCGAGGCAGAACCAAAGGGACGTTCAACTCCGCGCTCTGTCTCGGGCGCCTCGGGCGTCGCGAAGAGGCGATCGAGCGACTCGCTTCGGGCGCGGCAAGAGAGCGGCAACCCGGCGAGCTAGAGCTGCAGATGGCCATCCTGGACGTTCAGCTCGGCAGGGTCGCGCGAGCGCGCGCGCGGCTCGCGCCGCTGGTCGCCGGGGGCCACGCAGGGGCCGGCACGCTCTTGAAACGGTTCCCGGAATTCGAGGCGGCGCTCGAAGAGCTCGCTCGCCTCGACGAGCATGACGTCGAGGCGCGCGCTCGGCTCGAAGCCGCGCTCGGTGACGACGAGCGCGCGGGTCCCGACTGGGTGCGCACAGCACGCCTTCCGGGCGTTCCGAAGCCCACCGTCGTCGACGCGCTAAAGTTCCTGGTTCAAACGGGCGACCGTGCCGGAATCGAGGCGGTGGCAGGGATCCACCTCGCCCGTTTCGGTCCGATCGAGCCCGAGCTCGAAGCCATCGTGAGCCTGCGCCTCGCGGAGCTCGAGCGCCTGATCGCCGAGCGCCCTGCGATCCAGGTCGCCGCCCCCAAGGTCAGCGCGTTCGACCTCGGCGCGCGCGCCTCACGGTGAACGGCTCAGGCAGCGCGCCCGGTCGCTCGGCTCGATCACGCTGCCGAGCGTCTCGGCTTGGTCGAGCGCGCAGCACAGGACGACGCGGCGTCCGATCGCGTCGCGCCGGTGGCGCACGGCGTTACTATGGAGCGGGTCGAAGCTCGTCAAGCGGTAGGCGGTCGGCGCGATCCAGAGCGGCCTCCCGTCGTCGTTGAGCGGTCGGTTCATGAGCGCGGTCGTCTCCGAGCACGGCATGATGCTCGCGGCCGCGGTCTCGGGATCGCGGTGGTAATACCAACAGGCGCGACCGGGGTACTCGGCGAGCACCTGCGCGCGCAGGGCTTCGGGCACGTTCGGGAAGGTGACCACCGGCTCGCTCGGCCCGCGGTTTCGGCGCGGAAACGAGTCGAAGAGCCAGCCCACCATCAAATACTCGCTCTGCCGGAGCTCGTGAAACACGATGGCGGGAGGCGTGATGCGCGCGAGCGCGGCGTCGCTGTCGTCGTGAATGGCACCGACGAGCCGCGCCAAGCGCAGCGACTGCTCGGCGACGAAGGGTGCCGTCCCGAGCGCCAGATGCACGGCGAGCGCGCTCGGCCCGAACGCGGGAAAGCGCTGGAGCAGCGCCTCGACCGCGCCCGCGGCGATGAGCGAGCCCGGCAGCACGAGCTCGTGGTGGTAGAGCGAGCCGGTGTCGGACGCGCCCGGCGAGTAGTAGAGAAACTCGAACGCGACGATCGCGAGCGCCACCAGGTACCAGACGCCGAAGCGTCGCTCGAAGGTCTTCTGCCAGAGAGCGAAACCGAGCACGCCGAGCGACAGCGGCAGGCCGAGCCACCAGGCGTTCAGGCGCACGAGCACGACGCCGAAATTCTCGAGCGCCGTCCACGGCGTGTGCGAAAAGAGATCGTAGCGCCAGACGGGGCCGAACCCGTAGTGCTCGATCGCGCACTGCATGTACCAGGGCAGCGTGGTCGCCGAGCCCGAGAGCGCGTGATTGTACCAACCGAGGGCCGCGAGCGAGGCAGAGAGGCCAGCGACGAGCGCGCCGAAGGCGCCGAATCGACGCCGTTTCGCGAGCTCCCAGGCGGCCGCGGGCACGAGCACGCCTCCAATGGGCACGAGGCTCTGCAGCCGGGTCGCGAGCCCGAAGCCGACGCCCAGCGCGACGAGCAGCGCTCCCGCGTAGGGGCGCGTGTGACGCGACCATTCGAGCCCGAGGCCCGCGACGGCGGCGGCACACAGGCTCGTCGTTTCGCTGAGACCGGTCGCGGCCGTGAGCATGACCATCGGCGAGATGGCGAGCGCCGCCGTGGCGAGGTCGGCAAAGCGCGCGCCCGCGCGCAGGGTGACGGCCCGGTGCCAGCAGAGCAGCGTGACGGCGAGCAGCACGAGGTGCATGAGCGCCGGCACGCCGAACCGGAGCCCGGGCACCTGCACGAGTCCCTCCCCGGGCAGGTACTTGCCGGTGTAGCCGCGGAGCGTCTGCACCGTGAAGACGTCGGGTGGCGTGAAGCCGAGCGTCGCGTCACCGAGCCGCCCGTCGCTGAAGAAGGTCGCCTGCATGCGATAGGTGAGCTCGTCATCGGCGATGGCGCGGCCCCGGAGCACGCCGAGCATCACCACGGCAGTCACGACGAGAGACAACGTCGCGAGCACGGCCGCGAGACGTCGCGTGGAGAAGCTCCTTTTGAAGGGCCGCACGCGCGACAGTCCCGCGCTCAGCAAGAGGAGGCCCGGTCCGAGCAGCGCCGCCCGCGCCACGTGTCCCCAGAGCTGCTCGTACGTGAACCCGCGCATGGGCGAGTAGGGCAGAGGCTCGGGCCCGAACGGCGCATACCCGAACTCGAACGAGCCACGCGGCTCGGCGATGAGCCACGCGAAATAGAGCCCCGTGAGGAGCACGCCGCCGGCGAGCGAAAGGAGCGCGCGAGGGCGGGGCTTTCCGGGGGCAGCGTCGGCGCTCACGGTCGCGCGTCTTTCACGGCGGCGGCGGTCGCGTGGAGCGCCGGAGCAGCCGCGGGATCAGCCGTCCGGTCTCCTCCGCCCCGGCGGCGCCTGCCTCGTGGTACTCGGCGTCCTGGTTCACGAGCCAGGGGTCGAACACGTCGTGGCCGGCCAGCACGTTCTTGGCGGCGAGCATCGCCGTCATCATCGAGTGGTCCTGGTTGTTGTACTTGTGCATGCCGTTGCGGCCCACCACGTAGAGCCCGGGAAAGCGCGCCCGGAGCTCACGCCGGATCGTCTCGACGTGGTGCTGGTACGACGCGTCGTACACGGGGTAGGCCTTGGGCTGCCGCACGACGGCCGAGTCGATGACCGAGGCCTCCTCGAGCAGACCGAGCGCGCCCATTTCGCGCTTCGCCAGCGCCGTGAGCTCGCTGTCCGTGCTGGTCCAGAGCCCGTCGCCGGTATGACAAAAATACTCACAGCCGTACGCCGCAAGCGTCGGGTCGGGCACCATCTCCGGTGACCACGACTTGAAGTTCTGAATCCGGCCGACCTGAACGCTCGGATCCTGGATGTAGAGCCAGTTGTCCGCGAAGGCGCCGGTGTCTTTGGCCATCAACACGACGATTAGAAAATCGCGGTATTTGAGCGCCGAAGCTGCTTCGAGCGCCTCCGGCGTGACGGCGGGGGCGAGCGAGCGGCAGAGCTCGGAAAGCGGGGCCGAGCAGATGACGCGATCGACGGCGAGCCGTTCCGGCGCGCCACCTTCCGCCGCGTATTCGAGCGTGTACTTTTGGGTCTGGGCGTCGTACTCCACGCGCGAGACCCGCCGCCCCAAGAGGATGTGCCCGCCGCGCGCCCGAATCCCTTCGGCGCAGGCTTCCCACATCATGCCCGGCCCGAGTCGCGGATAGCGGAAGGTGTCGATCAGCGTCTTGATCACGCCCGAGCGGTCGCTCGGCGCGCGGCGCGTAGCGAGCGCCGACAGCACCGCGCTCGACAAGGAGAGGCCCTTGATGCGCTGCGCCGCCCAGTCCGACGAGATCTCGCGGCAGCTCATGCCCCACACCTTCTCCGTGTAAGTCTTGAAGAAGATGCGGAACAGGCGCTCGCCGAACTGGTTCGTGACCCAGTCCTCGAAGTTCTTGGGATTCGCGACGGGGTGGAGGCGCGCTTTCGCGTAGGAGGCGACGCAACGTCCCGCCTCCACGGGACCGAGCTTCGACAGCGCTTCGAGCGGCCGCAGAGGGTACGAGAAGAACTTGCCCTCGTAGTAGATGCGGCTCGAGCGGGGGCGCTCGAGCATGTCGTTCGGCAGGATCTCGCTCCAGAAATCCTCGATTTCGCGCGATTTGGAGAAGAAGCGGTGCCCGCCGATGTCGAAGCGGAACCCGCGGTGCACGACCGTGCGCGAGATCCCGCCCACCGTCGTGGGATCGGCCTCGAGCACCGTGACGCGCGCTCCGCCTTGCGTGAGCACGTGAGCGGCCGTGAGGCCTGCGGGGCCAGCACCGATCACGGCGACGTCGGGCATCCTTCACGATCCCTTACCCTTCGCGCCGACGCGATGAAAGACCGTCCGCGCGGTGGCCCGTCGCCGTGGTAGATCAGTCACGGTTCGTGGAACCCGAGCGGCCGCAAGCAGAGGAGGGCGCTCCGCCGCCGGTGCCGACGGGCGAGCCGGCGGTGCGTGAGGGGCGAGTCGCGCGTTGGGCCTTTCGTGCGTACCGCGCGCTCGGTCCGGAGCTGACAGTTGCTTGCATCGCGCTCGCGGTCGGGGCCCTCGGCCTCTCTGCCGGACTGCCGCTGCTCTTACCGGACGGGCCGAGCCTCGGCTTCGTCGAGCGGCATTACTTCCGGCCCCTGGTCGTGGCGTTCGTCGCTCAGGTCGTGCTGCTCGCCGTGCGGCGAGATCGGAGTCGAAGCCGGGTGCCGATGCGCGACTTTGCCGCCGCGCTCGCTCTCGTCGCGGTGACGATCGTCGTGCATTTCAACCTCAAGGCTTGGATGCCGCTCGTCCACGCCCGGCTCTTCGACGACGAGCTGATGCGGGTCGATCGCGTCTTCGGCGACCTCGTTCCCGCGCTGACGGCGCTCCGCCGCGTGCTCGCCTCGGGGCTCGGGCGGCTCCACGTGCCGGTCGATCCGCTCTACCACGGCGTCTTCGTGGCCGCGTTCTTCGTCTCCTTCACGGCGCACGCGCTCTTCGACACACCGAACGGGTTCCGCCGCGTCGTGCTCGCCGCCTGTCTCGTGTTGTTGATTGGCGGCGCCAGCTACTGGATCCTGCCGGCGAAGGGGCCGTTCATCTACAGGCCGGTCGAGAGTCGCCTGGCCGAGCTTACGCAGCGCGCCATGGAAGCGCGCTTCGACGCGTTCGTCGCGACGCGCGTGCCCCCGCCCGGTTACTTCACGGCGCCACTGGCCGCGATGCCGAGCCTTCACACCGCGCATGCGACGCTGTTCGCGATCTTCGCGTATCGGCGGCTCCGCTGGCTGTTCTGGCCGCTCGCCTTGGCGCTGTTCTGGATCGTGATCGAGGCGGTCGCGGCCGGGTGGCACTACGTGGTCGATCTCCCCGTGGGCGTGGGCATCGCGTTCGGCTGCATTCGGCTTGCGACGCTCCTGATCCCGGAGCCGAGCGGACCCTGAGCTCCCGAACTCCCATGACCGAGCACGCTCGGAGCCCTCGCCAGAGCTCGCCGTCGTTCGCGGACGTGACGCTCGAGGCGACCGCGTGTGCGCTTGCGCTGATGGGCTTCGTCGCGCTGAAGCTGTCGTACGATCCGCCGCTCGGCGACGGGCTCGACGGCGCCTACTACTATCAGATCGCGCGGCACGTCGCGGCGGGGCAGGGGTTCGTCACGAGCGTCTCCGTCTTTCATCAAGGGCTCGAGCATTTGCCGCAGCCGGCGACGACGTATCCGCTCCTGCCGCTCGTGCTCGGAACGGTCGGGCGCGTCATCGGCATCGAGCGCGCGGCGCGCGTGCTGCCCGAGCTCTTCTACTGGCAGAGCCTCGTCCTTTTGTACGTTTGGGTTCGGGGCGCAGTTCGCGCGGGATTTCCGAGACTGTGGCGCGCGGCGCCGTGGATGGCGCTCGGCATCACGACGCTCTACGGCCTGAACCCCGTCTACCA
>DASUGE010000054.1:0-29796 GCA_036274215.1 Polyangiaceae bacterium
GCCGGCTCACCCGGCAGCTGGCCAGAAGCGGCCCAGTCGGAACCAACGATGCCGCGAAACCCCATCTCTCCCTTGAGCACGTCCGTCAGCCAGTGGGCGTTCCCCGTCATCTTGACGCCGTTGTAGCTGCTGTACGACACCATGACGCTCGCGACGCCGGCGTTGATGAGGGGCTGATACACCTCGACGCCGAGCTTTCTGAACGTCGCCTCGTCGAGCACCACGTCCGCCTTGTCCACGCCGCCTTGCGTCGCGCCGTCGCCGGCAAAATGCTTGGCGCACGCGAGCACGGAGCCGGGCTCCGCCAGCGAGTCACCCTGCAGTCCCTTGAGCGTGGCGACGCCCATCTCGGCCGCGAGCGCCGGCACCTCGGAGAAGCTTTCGACGGTGCGCCCCCAGCGCTCGTCTTGCGCGGGTGAGATCGCGGGCGCGAACGTCCAGTCGATGCTCGTGCCGCGCGTCTCGAGCGCAGTGATGTGCGCCACCTCGGTGACGAGCGCGAAGTCACGCGTCGCTCCGAGCCCGATGTTGTGCGGGAAGATGACGGCGTTGCTGACGTTGTTGTTCCCGTGAACGGCGTCGATGCCGTAAAGGAGCGGGATGCCGGAGCTCGTCGCTTGCGCTTCGAATCCCTCCACGAAGGTGCGCCAGGTCGCGGGAAGATCGTCAGTCGGAGGATCCGAGCTCCCGCCGCTGAACACCGAACCGAACGCGTAGGTCGCGACGGCCGAGGCTTCGATGCCCGCCGAGTCGGCCTGCACCATCTGGCCCGCTTTCTGGCGGAGCGTCATCCCGGCCAGGACCTCTGCCGCTTTGTCGACGCACGCTTGGCTCGGCTGCCACGCGGCGACCGGCGCCGGATAGACGAAGCCTCCGTTTCCCGCGCTCGACATGCCGGCAGTCCCACCCAGGGGCGCGCCGCCCGCGCCACCCGACCCCGCGCCCGCACCGCTGCCGCCCGACCCCGCGCCCGCCATCGAACCGCCCGCACCGCTGCCGCTCGTCCCCGCGCCCGCCATCGAACCGCCCGTGCCGCTCGTTCCGGCACTCATCGTGCCGCCGCTGCCTGCGCCCGCAGCGCCGCCCGAGCCGGCGCCGCCCGTCCCCGCGACGCCGACGTTGCCGTCGCCAGCGTCGTCGCACGCGCTCGTCACGGCGACGAGCAGAGCGCCGATCACGGCGAGCCGTAGTGACGGGCGACTGGAAGCGGATATGACGCCGAGCACTCGGGACTTTCCGAGCTAGCGCCCGCGCGACGCACGTCGCCGGCGGAACGCGCCGGCGAGCGCCAGGACCATCGCGGCAGCGCCGACCTCACCAGGTTGGGATGAGCGCGTCGAGCCCGGCACTCGACACCCGCATCCGCTCGCGTCGTCGTCTTTCGAGCCGTGACCCGCCGTCGCTTCGCCACCCGCGGAGTCATTCCCCGTCGAGCTCCCGCCGAGCGAGGCGGGCGCGCCGCCCGTCGTTCCGCTGCCACCCGCGCCGGGCGTTCCGGCCGCGCTTGCACCCGCGCCGGGCGTTCCGGCCGCGGGGGCTCCTGCACCACCCGACGGACTGCCCGCGCCTGCTCCGCCGGCTCCCGCGCTTCCGAGCGTGCCGCTGGTTCCGCCTGTCGCGCCGCTGGCATTCGTTCCGGCGCTTCCGCCGGACTCGCCCGCGCCGCCCGCGGTGGCGCCGCCAGCTCCCGCGCCCGGGACGCCGCCCGTGCTCGCGCTCGTTCCGGCCATGCCGCCCTGTCCCGTCATGCCGGCAGCGCCCGCGGAGCCCATGCCCGGTGTGCAGCCGGTCGGATCCGCTCCCGTGGAGCCGGTCATCGCGTCGGCCGTGAGCGAAAGGACCGCACAGCTGCTCACGAAGTTCACGTTGGCAGGGTCGTGCGTCGAGAGGGCCTTCGGCGAATCCCAAGTGCCCGTGGCCCACGCGCTCGGAAGGGTCGCAGCGTCGAAATCTTCACGCCATGCGAGCGTGAAAGCGCCGTTCGCATAGGACGAGAACTGTACCCAATCGATATATTGGTGAACCGGGAGAATGCTCGGATCGAGCACGCCGCCGAACGTGGCATCGCCCGGCCAAATGTTGAAGTGGTATTGCATGCCGGCAGTCGCGTTCTCTGCGAAAGCCGTCGCCGTTTCGCCGGTCTCCCGGCGCACCTCCGTGCCGTCGAACGTCCACGCGATGTAGTCCGGCGTCCACTCGTACCCATAGACGTGGAAGCCCGTGCAAAAATCCGCGCCTCCGCTCGGCTTCTTGTTGTGGTTCGCGGCCGGATTGCCGTAGAGCGCGTTCGTGTCGAGCTTACAGTCCGCGTCGATCTTCTCGTAGTCGAGCTCGTTCCAGAAGGTGCCGGCCTTCTCGGAGCCGTCCTTCCAGAGAAAGAACGCGCTGACCACGCCGTTCCCGGCCGCGAAGCGGACACGCGACTCGAAGCGCCCGTACGTGTAGGGGGCGGTCGTGTAGAGCTCCGCGCTCTTGGTGGCCAAGGCGACCCGGGGGAGTAGGCAGGCGCCAACGAGGCACAGCGAAGTAAGACCGAGCCGATGCATGTCGAATTAACGGTAACCGCGGCGCACGGGACCGTGTTCGCGTTTCTTGGGGAAAACGCGCGGTCGAATCGCGAAGGGACCTCGCCGACGGCGCCGGCGACAGCGACAGCGACAGCGACAGCGAGCTGCCGACTCTTACTGAGTCATGAGGCTGTTGCGCTCGACCGTGACGCGATTGTCCGTGCAGAGCTTGCAGCTCGCGCCGTAGAAGTAGGCGCGGTTCGCCGTGTCATCCATCAGCTGCACCCTGAACCACGCGGTGAGGGCGAAGATGTCGGGTCCCTTGGTCCCGTTCTGGTACAGCCAGCCGCCGTGGTCCGCGCTGAGGTTGTTCATCAGCATGGCGGGCTGAGTCGTCACGGATCGGTAGGTGGTGGCCACGCTGTCGCACGACACGACCGTGTCTTTCCCGCCGCAGATGAACAGCGCCGGGCCTTTGAGCCCCGTGGGCGTCGCCGAGCCCGACACCGTCGCAATCGTGGTGATGCGGGGATCCGCCGCCGCCTTCGACGTCGACAAGCCGCCCTCCGAATGGCCCAGCGCTCCGATGCGCACGGTGTCGAGGTGGTGATAGTAGGGGCTCGCGGGATCTTCGGACTGCTCGAGCAACCAGTTCAAGCCGACGATGGTCGGCAGCGGATCGCCTTTCGACGTCGTCGTGCTGAGCGACGCCACCACGACGAACCCGTGCGACGCGAGCTGATTGATCAGCACCGGATAGGTTCCGCACCAGCGGTTGGCAGCGGAGTCGACGATGCATTCGGGCGGGTGCTGCTCGGGATTGTCTCCGTGGCCGTTCGCCCAAACGAGGATGGGATGGCAGTAGCCGCTGTCCTTGATGTTGCTGGGCCGGTACACGTTGAAGCGCTGTTGCACGTCGTCGTAGATCGGATCCGGGAGGTATCCCGCGAGCGGGCCGACGTTCTTGTCCGCGGTGACCTGGAACGGCCCAGCGCTCGTCGGATCGGCCGTTGGCCACGCTTTGCCCGTGCAGCTCGGCGTCGCGCCGCCACCCGCGCCTGCGGCGCCGCTCGCTCCGGACATGCCACCGGACGGCGCACCGGACATGCCACCGCCATTGCCGCCGGCGCCGGCTCCTCCCTGCTCGGCACCGCCCGCGCCCCGACCGCCGCTGCCGCTGCTCATGCCTGCCGCGGCGGTGCCCGCGCTGCCACCAGCGAGGGAGCCCACCTGTCCCGCAACGCCACCAGTCGTCGTACTCCCGGAGTTGCCCGCGCTCGCTCCGTTGCCCGCAGTCGGAGCTGCGCCTCCCGTGGCGCCTGCTCCGCCGCGACCTGCCGCTCCTCCAGTCGCTAGCGCGCCCGCGCTGCCGGCGGCGCCGGTTCCGCTCGTGCCGGCGGTTCCTCCGGTCATGGGATGCTGGCCGTCGCCACCGCCGGTTGACGGAGAGCCGTGCGACGTAGCGTCGTTGCCGCAGGCGCCGGTCACGGCAACGACGCCAAGCAGGAGCGCAGCGCGCGTCATGCTTGGGATGCCCGAAAGTGCTCAGTGTGATCGTTCACATCCTGATCCCCGTCAGGCGTTCGGCAATGTGGCGTGCGCAGTGGCGCCTGCCGTTGCGATCCGTCGACCTGTGAACGCGAAACGTACCCGGCGGCGCGCGTCCGGCTCACGCTGTTCGCATTTCTTGGGAAATTCGATTCCCGTCGTCTCGGCGTGCGCTCGCCGCTTCGTGCCGCTCGGAAGCCGGTGAGCTACCCTGGGACGATGGTCGATCGTGCGAGCCGAGCGCTCTACCAGCGCTTCCTCCCCGAAGGCCCTTCGCACGCGTTCGTGTGGAAATACGCTCAGGCCGTGGGCGGCCGCCGGCCGCGGCACTTTCACGCCGAGCCGGAGCTCAATCTGGTCGTTGCCGGCTCGGCCACGTTCGCGATCGGGGAGCGGACCGTGCACGCCGCGCGGGGCGACCTGCTCGCTTTTCCGTCCGGACAGGATCACGCGCTGCTCGACGCGTCCCCGGATCTCTATCTCTATGCCGTCGGGCTCGAGGCGCGGCACTCGGCGCACGTGCTCGGCGGGGCGGAGGTCACAGCGCCCCTGCACGTTCGGCTCGACGTGAGCGAGCTGAAAAGCGTGGAGGATCGCGCTTGTGCGATCGTCGATCGCGCGGACGCCGAGCAGCTCGCGGCCGAGCTCTGGCAACGCGCCCACTGGCTCGGGCAGCGGGCCTCGGCTCGGGCAAGCCACCGTACGCACGTGCTCACCCGGCGCGCCCTGCAGCTGATGCAGACGAGTCCCGAGCTCGGGCTCGAGGCGCTGGCCGGCACGCTGCGCACCCAGCCGAGCGAGGTGAGCCGCCATTTCCACCGCGACGTCGGCACGACGCTCGTCAGGCACCGAACGCGACTGCGCTTGCTCGAGCTGATCCGACTGGTAGATACGGGCGAGCACGATCTGATGACGGCGGCGAGCTCCGCAGGGTTCGGCTCTTACTCGCAGTGCCATCGCGCGTTTCGCGCCGAGCTCGGCTGCGCGCCGAGCGGTTTCTTCGCGAAGGGCATGCGCGAGCGCATGCAGTGCGCCTACGAAGGCTGAGCACGCCGAAACGCGAACTTGGCGAGCGGGCGAGCTCAAGCGTCTGGGGATGTAGCCCTCGGTCTCAGCGCCCGAGGAAGTCCATGAGCCAGGTCATCGCCGGGCGCGCGGTTCCGTTGCTCTGGATGAGGCCGCTGTTCGCGACCCACGTCGAGCCGACGATATAACCCCAATAGGTGATGCCTTTCACTTGGGGGTGGTTCCAAAACATCGTGAACTGGTCCTTGAGGACCGACGCCTGCTTCTGGTCGTCCGAGATGTTGAGGTCGTACTCCGTGATGTAGACCGGTAGCCCCGTGCTGTTCGTGAGCTTGTCGATGTTGGCTTTCAGCGTTGCCGAAGACAGGTTCGAGGCGGCGTGGGTTTGGCAGCCGATCGCGTCGATGGGCGCTCCCGCTTTCTTGATCGCATTCACGATGTCGATCGTGTGCTGGATGTCGCCCGCCTGCTCCACGTTGTTGTAGTCGTTCAGAATCAGGATCGAGTTCGGGCAGGCGGCGCGCGCCCATTTGAAGGCGTTGGCAATCCAATCCCACCCGCTGCTTCCCGAACCCCCGATCGCGTTCAAGTACTTGGGTGTCGTGTGGGGCGGGGGCTCGTTCACGACGTCGATGAGCCGCGTGTTGGGGTAGCGATCGCAGAAGGCTTTCATCCAATTCTGCACGGCTGCGGGCCCCGTCGACGTCGTGAGGTTCGCGGTCCACCCCGGTTGTTGCGACCCCCAAATGAAGTTGTGCTGTTTGAAAATGATGTTGTGCTCGTTCGCGTATTTGTACATCGCGTCGAGCGAGGTCCAGTTGAACGTGCTGTCGTTGTTCGGCTGAACGGAGCCCCATTTCCCCGCGTTCTCCGGACTGAACTGGTCCCAGTAGTCCGCGAAGTCAGAACGGATCGAGCCGCGGGTGTCGATGTTGCCGGCAAATTTTTCGGGAAAGCCGCCGGGATTCGTCGGGCCGCCGGCGCTTGCGCTCCCGCCCATTCCCGCGGTGACCGTCATGCCGCCCATGCCGCCGCGGCCGGTGCCTCCCATCCCGCCCATCGCAGAGCGTCCACCATCGGCGCCTCGCCCGGCGGTATCGGGGGCTCCACCGCGACCGGCAAATTCACCCGCGCTTCCACCCGCGCCGCCTGACGTGATCCCGCCGTTGCCCGCTTGGCCGCTGTTGCCCGCCTTGCCTGCTCCGCCACCCGGGTTCGGCGCCGTGCCACCGACACCCGACGAACCGCCGCTTCCCCCGCTTGCGCCGGCTCCGCTCGCGCCGGAGTAGGCGCTCGTCCCCGAAGCGCCGCCGATTCCTGCGTGACCGCCGACGTCTACCGCCCCTCGATTTCCCGAGCCGATGCCGTTGTCCGCCGGCTCGCCGCAACCGGGCAGAGCGGTGAGAACAGTCATCGCGGCGAGCACTGTCCCCCACGCGGCGCGTGCATCCATGCTGATAAGGCAGTGGTGCTCGCGTCGTTATTCCGTCTTGAAAGTATTTGCACGCGCCCTGCAGCGCGTCACCGGCCGTCGCAGCCATGCCCGCAAACGTCGAGATGGATCGGAATGACTCGACGAGAATTCCGAGCGCCCAGGTCGCGGCGCGTGCTGCGCATTGAAAGCAGCTCCGGTACTGCTAGAAATGTCGACGCCGTGCCCTCTCGTCTGCTCTTGGGTTGTCTGTTCGCCGTTGGTCTCGTCGCGTGCGCGTCGGATGATTCCGCCGGAAGCGGCGGTGGTGGCAAGGGAGCGGCGACGGCGGGAACCGGCGCGACGTCAGGTAGCGGCGTCGGCAATGGTGGCTCGATGAACGCCGGTGCGAGCAACGGCGTCAACGCTGGCTCGAGCGGTTCGGTGTCGGGCTCTTCGAATGGCGGGAACGGCGCGGGGAGCGGAGGCAACGCCGGCTCGGGTGCGGCTGCGGGCGCAGCGCTCGGCGGCGCGGGCATGGGCGCGGGAGGCGGCGCGGGTGCGTCACCGCTCGGTGGTGCGGCCGGTCTCGAGGCGGGCGGCAGCGCCGGCATGCCCGGTGGCGCGGCAGGCACCGCTGCGGGCGGCGTCGGGGGCGCATGCACCGGTACCGATTGCGGCACGCCCATGGTCGTCACCTATCCGACCCCGCCGGGCGCCGTCGCGAGCACGCTCTACACGGTCAAGGTGAACGGCGTCTCGCTCTACGTGGAGAAGCTCACCAAGTACGCGCCGGAGATGCAGATCCACTACGCGCACGCGTCGCTCTCGGCGATCCCGTCCGCCCAGGTGGAGGTGACGGTGGGGGAGTCCTTCAACTCCTACACCGTGAGCCCGAAGAGCCGGAATCTGACGGCGACGAAGAGCGATCGCACCATCACGTTCTCGACGGGACCAAACTACCTGATCCTCACCTTCGACACGAAGGAGCTCTTGTTCATCCTGCTCGACGACGCGGAGGTGAACCCGCCGAAGCTCGGCGACGCGAACGTCAAGAACATCGCCGACTACTCCGTCGATGCGACGGGCGCGACGCTCCAGACGTCGAAGATCCAGGCGGCGATCGACGCCGCGTCGGGCGCGGCGCAGAACATTCTGTATTTCCCGCCCGGGAAGTACCTGATCGGCGAGCTCTGGCTCAAGAGCGACATGACGCTCTACCTCGCGGGGGGCGCGCTGCTCTACGGCTCGGGCGCGACCAGCGACTTCACCGGCGGCGCCAACATGGGGATCGACATCGAAGGGTGCTCCCACGGTGTCATTCGCATGTTCAAGATCAAGAACGCGAAGGTTCTGGGGCGTGGCGTCATCGACGGCAACGGCAAGGCTATCCGCGCGCAGAACGACACCAAGATCAACATGTTCAAGATCGAGCAGAGCTCGGACATCTTGATCGACGGCATCCTCGTCCGCGATCCGAGCTTCTGGAACACGCTCGTCTACCGCAGCGACATGGTGACGATTCAGAACTACAAGATGCTCAACTGCCGTCCGACCACGACCACCTACAACAATACCGACGGCGTGAATTTCGACGAATCGACGAACGGCAAGCTCTACAACGCCTTGCTCTACACGGGCGACGACAGCATGGCCACGAAGAACGAGGAGCCGTCCGGCACCGTCAACACGAAGAACATCGTCCACGAGCACGTCGTCGCTTACAGCAACTCCGTCGGCTGCAAGATCGGCACGAAGACGATGGGCCAGTCGATCGACGGCGTCGTCTTCAAGGACATCGACATCGTGAAGGCGGGCCGCGCGCTGAACATCGACGCCTACGACACGGCCGTCGTGCAGAACACGCGTTACGAGAACATCCGGGTCGAGGCCGCCGATTCGCTCTTCATCACTCTCGACGAGTCGATGCCGCCCGATTGGCGCGACGCAGCCAACCAAAGCATCATCAAGGACACGTACTTCTACGACATCACGTCGTACGGGCCGAAGACCATCAACCTGCAGGGGAAGTCGACGCAGTACGGAATCACCGGCGTCCACTTCAAGAACATCGTCATCAACGGTCAGCCCGTCACGAGCCAGAGCGACGCCGACGCGACGTGGACCGTCAACTCGGCGGTGAGCGGTATCACGTTCGACCCGTAGCGCCCCGACGACCGCGCGGTCAGCGTCGTCGCGTCCGGGCTGGGAAATCCTAGCGCGTCGAGTCGAGCGCTAGGGCAGCGCCGCGAAGAAGGCGGCCATGGCCTTGGTCGCAAAGCACGGCCAGCCGTGGTTCGTGTTGCTGTACTCGGGATCGTTGTGCGAGCACCAGATCGTGGGCTCGGTGCACCCGTCGTAGCTCACGCAACCGGGGTTCACGTTCGTGCCGCTGCTCATGCACATCGCGGCGCCGGTGTACGGCATCGTGGTCGAGCTACACTTGTTGACGGCGGTGAAGCGGGCGACCACGTCGGCGCCGTCGCTCTTGCGCACGTTGTCCATCTTCCCCTGGATGTACATGACCGGAATGGGCGCGGTGATGGCGCCGTAGTTCGATGCCGCGACGGGTGCGACGGCCTTGAACCCCATGTGCATCGCCGCGTCGGCGTGCGTCAGGATCTGCACGATCATCTGCGCGCCGGAGCTATGGCCCGCGGCGAACACGCGGCTCTTGTCGATGCAGTAGTTCGCCATCAGGTCGTCGTACCAACCCGTGACCTTGTTGATGTCCGTGCCATAGACCCACTCGTTGCCCGCGCTCTTGCCGAAGGCACGCACGTAGTTCGTCGCGATGTCCGAGTTGTTCGTGAGCCCCTGGATCTGATCGATGGGATTGCCGGCGGCGTGGAAGCCCATGAACAACGGGATCGGCTTCGTCCCGTCGTAGCTTGCCGGGAAGTTGTAGATGTGATCGCTCGTCTTCACGTCGGCGGGCTTGCCGCCCTTGCCGCAGCCTGCGCTCGGCACGGCTGCCGAAGCGCCGCCCGTGCCACCGGTGCCGGCTCCACCCGCGCCCGTGCCGCTCATCCCGGCGCCGCCGCTCATTCCGGCGTCGCCGCTATTTCCGCCGCGTCCACCTCGGCCACCCATGGGTGCGCCACCGCTTGCGGTACCGCCGTCGCCACCACGACCGCCGAGCGACGCGCCGGCGGAGCCAGAGCTCGCGCCGCCGTTGCCCGCGGTTCCTGCCATGGCACCACCCGTGCCGGCTCCCGCGGTCCCGCCGGCGCCTGACGCAGCGCCGCCACTTCCGCCGGCGCTCGAGCCACCGGCGCCGGCCGCTTTGCCCGCGGTCCCGCCGCCGTTGTGCCCAGCGGCTGTCGCGCCGGTACCTCCCGTACCGCCCGCGAGCTCAGTCGCAGTCGGGTCGGCGGCGCTACAAGCGAGGGGGACGGCGGCGAGGCCTAGCTTCCAGATGGCTTTCATGCAGAGGGTCGCTTAGACGCAGTGGCGGCCAGGCGGAGGATCCGTCACCGGTGTAAACCCGCTCTGCAATCAGCGCGTGATCGGCGGCCCCCGCGTTCCGAAAGTTTATTTTTCGTAACGGGTTTGGCTGCGAGACGCCACTGCACCCCTGGTGCACGTCTGCCCTGGCGCCCTCGTCGCGCGTGGCACGATCGGCCCGGTACCCCTATGAACCGAGAATCCATCACCGCTCGAGGTCTCGCGCTCCTACTCGTTGCCTGTGGCGAAGGGGGAACGCCCTCCACCTCCCCCAACCAGATGGGCGGCACCGGCGGCGGCGGCGCGGGCCATCCAGCCGCCGGAACCAACAGCTCAGCTACCGGCGGCAACGGCTCCGCAGGCGCGGCGACGAGCGGTGCCGGTCCGATGGGCGGCGGCACCGCAGGCTCGAGCGCGGGTAGCAGCGCCGCCATGGCGGGCGCCGCGGGACGCGTCGAACCGAGCGGTGGCACTGGCCCGGCGGGAGGAACGGCGGGCGCGTCCGGCGGCATGCCACCTGCGGCCGGCTCGGGCGGCATGGACGGAGGCCGCGGCGGCATGAGCGCCGGCGGCGCGAGCGGAGCAAGCGGTGCGAGCGGCTCCGGGGGCGTCGACCCCATGGGACCCGTCACCGTCGCGCTCGATCAGCTGCACCAGAAGATCGAAGGCTTCGGTATCAACGATTCGTACGCATCGGGCACGATCCCCGCGAGTCTGTTCGACGCGGAGGCGGGCATCGGCCTCACGATTCTGCGTATCGGCATGAATTCGAGCGGCAATCTGCTCACGAGCAGCGTTCAGACCACCGATATCGCGATGGTGAAGGGGATCAGCGGCACCAAGATCATCGGCTCGTGCTGGAGCGCTCCCGCCAGTTGCAAGAGCAACAACAACGAGAACGACGGCGGGCACCTCAACAAGGACTGCTACACGTCCTGGGCGACGACGATCACGAACTTCGCCAAGACCAACAATCTCTATGGCATGGCGGTCGGCAACGAGCCGGAGTTCGCGTCGTGCGGCACGAACGATCCGTGCAACGGCCACTACCCGACCATGCTCTACACGGCGAACGAGATGGTGGAGTTCGTCAAGGTCATCGGCCCCATGCTGAAGACTGCGGGCATCAAGGTGATCGCGCCCGAGACCTCGGAGTGGAATCACCTCTGGTCCAACGAGTCGGCGGGGCCCGATCCGGGCGGCAAAAACAGCTCGGATCCGCTCAAGTGCGGTTTCCCGCCGAGTAACCCCGCCTGCGAGCAGGGTGAAGGTTACGACTATGGTCACTACCTCGCCAAAGACGCGGAGGCGTGGGGTGCGTTCGACATCATCGGCGTGCATCAGTACGACTCGCAGCGCGCCTTCCCGTGGCCGGCCGACGTGACGGCGGCCCGCAAGCCGATCTGGCAAACGGAGATGTCGGGCGTGAAGTGGTGGCCCGAGCAGGGGCCGAGCAGCGACATCGCCAACGGTATCGCCGTCGCCGGCTGGATCCACGACGCGCTCACCGTGGGCGAGGCTTCGGCTTGGCTCTACTGGTGGTACTCGACGACGAACGACAACGAGGGCCTCGTGCTCGGCTCGACCGATACCAAGCGCCACTACACGTTCGGCAATTATAGTAAATTCGTGCGACCCGGCTATTCGCGCGTCGAGATCGGCGGCGCCGCTCCCGCGGACGTGGGCCTCTCGGCCTACGCCGGACCCGACGGTACGGTCGTCGTGGTGGCCATCAACCGCGGCACGGCGGCGCAGAGCGTGCCCATCACGATCAGCGGTGGGACCGCGCCTTCGATGATGACCCCCTGGGTCACGTCGTCCGCGGACAATCTCGCCTCGAAAACGGCCGTACCCGTCATGAACGGCGTCTTCACGGCGGCGCTCGGGGCCTCGACGGTAACGACTTTCGTCGGCAAATAGCGCGAAGTTTCGGCCAGGCGGGAATCGTCGACGGAACCCGACCCGTCGCAACACTGCCTACCTGGAAGCATGTCCTCTTCTTCTTTCGCGCGCCGCGTCGCGTGCGCCGTGCTCGTCGCCGCGACAGGCAGCGCCGTCGCGCCCGCGGCGTTGGCGGACAACCCGATCGTGCAGACGAACTACACGGCCGACCCCGCGCCGATGCTCTACGAGGACAGGCTCTACCTCTACACCTCGCACGACGAAGACGTCACGGTGAACAACTTCTTCACCATGAACGACTGGAGGCTCTACTCCACGGTCGACATGGCGAACTGGACGGACCACGGCTCACCCGCGGGCTACAAGTCGTTCAGCTGGGGAACGGGGGACGCTTGGGCGCCGCACGGCGTGCCGCGCAACGGCAAGTTCTACCTGTACGTGCCGATCAACAACTCGACGGGGTCGAAGATCGGCGTGCTCGTTTCCGACCACCCCGAGGGGCCCTTCACCGATCCCCTCGGCAAGGCGCTCATCTCGAGCGGCAGCGGGAACATCGACCCCAACGTGTTCATCGACGCCGACGGGCAGGCGTACCTCTACTGGGGGAACCCCGACCTTTATTACGTCAAGCTCAACATGGACATGGTCTCCTACGCCGGGAGCCCGACGAAGGTGAGCCTGACCACCGCGGGCTTCGGCACGCGCTCGAACTCCGATCGCGCGACGGCGTACGAAGAGGGACCCTGGTTCTACAAGCGCGACGCGCTCTACTACCTCGTCTATCCCGCCGACGGGACGCCCGAGAAGATCAGCTACACGACGAGCAGCGGTCCCACCGGGCCCTGGATGTTCGGGGGCGACATGATGGCGAAGGAGTCGGGCTCGGGCTCGAGCTTCACCAATCACCCCGGCGTCATCGACTACAAGGGCAAGTCCTTCTTTTTCTACCACAACGGCGCGCTGCCCGGCGGCGGGGGCTACAAGCGCTCCGTGTGCATTGAAGGATTTACTTATGGTAGCGACGGCAAGATCCCGGCGATACAGCCGACGAAGGACGGCCCGATGCCGGTCGCGACCTTGGATCCGTTTCAGCAGGTCGAGGCCGAGACGATCGCGTTCTCTTCGGGGCTCAAGACCGAAACGTGCATGGATACGGGCGGGGGCATCAACGTCACGTCGATCGGCAACGGTGACTACATCAAGGTGAAGAACGTGGACTTCCTCGACGGCGTCACGTCGTTCG
The DNA here is from genome assembly GCA_036274215.1 of Polyangiaceae bacterium. Taxonomy (GTDB): domain Bacteria; phylum Myxococcota_A; class Polyangia; order Polyangiales; family Polyangiaceae; genus PMG-095. The sequence goes on from DASUGE010000054.1 coordinate 13,085, forward strand.
CCGCGAGAGTCACGAGCTCGAGCGCCGACGCCAAGATCGAGCTGCACCTCGACAGTCAGACCGGGACGTCGCTCGGCACGTGCGACGTCTCGGGGGCGTCCACGTGGACGACCAAGACGTGTACGGTGAGCGGCGGCGCGGGCAAGCACGACCTGTTCTTGAAGTTCACCGGCGGAAGCGGCGACCTCTTCAAATTCAACTGGTGGAAGTTCGACGGTCCGACGACCACGCACCCCGATGGCGGCGCAGGCGGCGCGAGCGGCGCGAGCGGCGCGAGCGGCGCGGCCGGGCTGGCCGGTGCGGGCGGCGGCGCGGCGGGCTCGGCAAATCCGAGCGGCGGTACGGCGGGCATGGCGATGATGACGGGCGGCGCGGCGGGCACGAGCAACGCGGGAGCTGGCCCCGGCAGCGGCGGCACCGCGACGGGAGGCACGGGAGGAACGCTCGGAACTGGAGGCGCCGGCGCATCATCCGGCGCCGGAGGAGCGCTCGCGAACGGCGGCTCCGGCACGGCGGCCGGCGGCAGCGGCGCAACGACAGCGGGCCGCGGCGGCTCGAGCGCGGGAAGCAGCATGAGCGGCACGGGTCCGAGCTCGGCTGGCGGCGCCGGCGGCAGCGCAGCGGACGACGGGAGCGGCTGCGGTTGCCGCACGAGCTCGAGCTCCGGTCGGGGCATGCCACTTGCCGCCCTGCTCCTGCTCGGGCTCAGTGTGCGGCGACGCGCCCGCGGCAAAGCGCGATCGACACTGTGAGGTATTGCGATGACCAACGCTCGTTTTCATTGGTTCCTCGGCGCCCTGGCGGTCACGGCGGTCGGCTGCTCGAGCGAGGAGGGCGCGCCGGCGAACGAAACCGGAGGCGTGGCCGCAACAGCCGGTAAGTCCGGCGGCGCCGCCAACGGCGGGTCAGCAGGAAAGTCCGACGGCGGCGCGAGCGGAAGCGCGCCATCCGGGACGGGTGGCGGCGGAACCTCGGGAGCCGGTGGGGCCTCTGGCGCTGCGACGGGCGGTGGGACAGGCCCGGGCGGCAGCACGAGTCAGGGTGGCCGGGCGGGCGCCACCGGTGCGGCTGGCGTTGGCGCGAGCGCCGGATCGGGCGCCATGGCAGGCAGCGGGGGCAACGGCGGGCCAGCCGGAGCGGGTGGCGCGAGCGGCGGAGCCGGCGCGGGCATGGCAGGCACGACCGCGGGCGGCGCAGCCGGCGCGAGCGGCGGAGGCGGTGCCGCGGGTTCGGGCGGCGCGATCCCGTTCGGCAATCCTCCCGTTCTGAGCGCGGGTTGCGGCAAGAGCACGACGGTCACGAGCGGCAAGAAGACGATTCGGAGCACCAACCAAGACCGCACCTACATCATCGACCTTCCGGCGAGCTACGACATGAACAAGCCGTATCGGTTGTTCTACACGTCGCACTGGATCGGAAGCACCTCCGAAGCCGTCCGCGACCAGGACTATTACTTCCTGAAGCCGCTCGCGAACGCCGACAACGAGCCCGCTATCTTCGTGGCGCCGCAATCCGACGGTTCGACGTGGCAGGAGAAGGACCACGCTCTCTTCGACGACATTCTCGCCTACGTCAAAGAGAACCTCTGCATCGACACGACGCGCGTCTTCGCGACCGGGTTCAGCTTCGGCGGGATGATCACGTACTCGCTCTCGGTGAATCACCAGAAGGACATTCGCGCCGCCGTCGGGATCGCGCCCGCGAACTACAACATCTACGTGCCGCCGAAGAATCACCAGCCCATCGCCTGGATGCAGACGACGGGGATGAGCGACACGACCTGCCCGTGGGTCAACGGCAGCAGCACGACCCAAGGCTCGAAGTTCATCGCCATCGAGCACGACACCGACAACGGCTGCATGGTCCCCGCCAGCATCCCCACGTGGCAGCAGGGCAATCACGTCTGCTACGATTTCGAAGGTTGCGGAGCGAGCTTTCCCACCAAGGTCTGCACGTTCAACGGCGGACACACGAACATCGCGAACGAGAACAACAAGAACTGGATCCCCGAAGAATCCTGGAAGTTCTTCAAGCAGTTCTGAGCGTCGCCGGACGGCGGGGGATCGTTACCGGGGCGCTACGCTCGTCACGTCGACGCTTTTGCCCGCGAGCGTTCCGGACGTCGCGCGCAACGTGATCGTTCCGGCCGCCGCCGTGGACTGAACGATGGCGAGGGCTTTCCCGCTGAAGGCGGAGCGCGAGGTGCCCTTGTACGACTCGTGGCTGACGGCGTTTCCGTTGTCGACGCCCGCGAGAACACCGGGGCCGCTGAGCTCGAAGTCGATGGTATTCGTCGCCTGCGGGACGATGACGCCCGCGGCGTCCACGATAGCGACCTCGACGAAGGCGAGGTCGCGCCCGTCCGCCGCGATCGTGGCGCGGTCGACGCTCAGCGCGAGCGCGGCGGCAGCTCCCGCCGTGCGGATCTCGTCGCTCGCGACGATGGCGCCCCCTTTCGTCGCTTTGGCTTCCAGGGTGCCCGCCGTGAACGGGACCGACCACGTGAGGTGTCCCGTCGTGGCGTCCATCGCCTTCGAACCGAGCGATTCACCGTTCAAAAACAGCTCCACGCTCTCCGTGTTCGTGTAGACGAGCACCTTCACGGCTTGGTTCTTCGTCCAGTTGGTCCAGTTCATCGGGACGATGTGCACCATGGGCGGCCCAGCGGCGTTCCACTTGCTCTGGTAGAAGTAGAAGGCGTCCTTCGGGAAGTTCGCCGTATCGATGGCCCCGAAGTACGAGCTCTTGGCGGGCCATTCGTACGGCGTCGGCTCGCCGATGTAGTCGAAGCCGGTCCAGATGAACTCTCCCGCGATCCACGGGCGCGTGCTCACGTTTTTCCACGATGCTTCGGCGGTCGCGCCCCAGCCGGCGGCGAAGTCGTCGTAGGAAGAGCACTGCGTGTCGTTGTTGTTGTAGACACCGCGGCTCCTGAGCGCCGACGACGACTCGCTCGCGAACATCTTCCAGGTCGGGTGCGCCTTGTGGATCGAGTCGTAGCGATCGGGGGCGTAGTTGATGCCGATCACGTCTTCCTGCGCGACGGCAGGGGTGTCGGCCTCGGCCCACGCGGCGAGCGCTTGACCGATCGGACGAGTCTTGTCCTTCGTCTTGATCGCGTCCATGAGCTGCTTGATCGTCGCGGTGTCGCTCGTCTCGCCCACCTCGTTGCCGATGCTCCACACGATGATCCCCGGGTGGTTTGCGTCGCGCGCGACCATGTCCGCGATGTCGGTGTTCGCCCAGTCGCGAAAGAAACGGCCGTAGTCGTACTTGTTCTTGCCGTTGTACCAGCAGTCGAACGCTTCATCCATCACGACGAACCCGAGGCGATCGGCGATGTCGAGCAGCTCCGGCGCGGGCGGGTTGTGTGACGTGCGGATGGCGTTGACGCCCATCTCCTTGAGCATCTCCAGCCGCTTTTCGATGGCGCGGTGGTTGACCGCCGCGCCGAGGCTGCCGAGATCGTGGTGCAGGCAGACTCCGTTGAGCTTGGTCGCGGCTCCGTTGAGCGAGAAACCGTGATCGGCGTCGAACGCGAACGTGCGGATCCCGAAGGGCGTCGTGTACGTGTCCACGACGGTGCCGCCCACCGAAACGGTCGTGACGACGGAGTACAAAGCCGGCGTCGCGATGGACCAGAGCTTCGGGTTCGCGACGACAAGGCTCTCCGTCACCGTCGCGGTTTTGCCCGCGTCGAGCGCGATGGGGGCGGCTTCCTTCGCCGCCACTTCCGCGCCGGCGGCGTCGCGAACGGAGCTCGCCACGGTCACCGTCTGAGCCAGCGTCCCGTCGTTGCGCACGTCGACGGCGATGCTGACCTCGGCGCTCGCCGTCGACACGGTGGGGGTCGCGACGCGGGAGCCGGTGTACGCCACGTGCACCGGGTTCACGGTCTTGAGCCAGACATGCCGATAAATACCGCTGCCCGAGTACCAGCGGCTGCTCGGCAGCTGGTTGTTCACTTTGACCGCGACGACGTTGGGCTCCCCGGGCTTTGCCGCCGCCGTGACATCGCATTCGAACGACGAGTAGCCGTAGGGGCGAGCGCACACCTTCGTCCCGTTCAGCCAGACGGTGCTGTCCATGTACACACCGTCGAATTGGAGGAACACGCGTTGTCCGGCGCTCGACGCGGGTGGTGTGAACGTCTTTCGGTACCAGCCGACGCCGCCGTCGAGGTAGCCGCCGCCGTAGCTTGCCGCGGAGCTCTGATTGAACGGCAGCGAGATGCTCCAATCGTGCGGTACGTCGATTGGTGCCCACGCGGCATCGTCGAAGCCGGCCGACTCCGCGCCGGAGGCGTCACCGAGATGGAATTTCCAGCCGCTGTCGAAGCTCAGCGCGGTGTCGCGCGCGCCGTCGTACGTGTTCACGAAAGGCCGCGACGGCATCGAGCTCGTGCCGGCGTTGCCTGAAGAGCCCGCAGCGCCGCCCATGGCGTTTCCGGCCCCGCCGTTCACGGTGCCGGCGGTCTCGACGCCGCCGCTTCCCGCGAGGGCGCCGCCGCCACCCGCCGTTGCGCCGCCTCCCCCGACGGCGCCCGCGCTCGCACCAGCGCCCCCGCCCGCGCCCGCGCCACCGTGGGGCGAGGTTCCGCCCGCTGCAGCCAGCGAACCGCCGCTCGCGGCAACGCCGCCGGCTCCTGCGTGGCTCGCGCCGCCCGTGGCCCCGGCAGCGTGCGTGGCCCCAGCGCCTGCGTCGCTTCCGTGTCCGGAGTCACCACAGCCGGCGGCTACGAAAAGGCATGCTCCGCCCAGCACCGAGAAGAGGCGCTCGTACGGTGCGGCTCGCGAGCGCGTTGTCATTTCCAATTCCATGCGCCCATCCAAGAGTGGTCGTCGACGCCTGCTTCCGTCACCCGCTCCCGTCACACGCCGGCGCGAAGGCCGGGTGCACGAGCGCTACGCGAGCATCTCCGAGAAGATGCCTTTCGGCAGGCTCGCTTCGCCGAAATTGTCCGTGGGCGACCCGTCGTCCTTCGTGACGCCCGCCGCCGTCAGCAGCGTGTTGAGCATTTTGTTCACGCCCGAGACCGACGCGTCGCCGCCCTTGCCGTCCTGGCTTCCGCCGGGTTGCGCACCGGTCCCCACGGTCAGGTACTGGCCCTGCTTGTAGAACCCGTTCGCGGTCCCAGCCTGGATCCACGGAATGTTGCTGAAGGAGTGCGCGCCCGTCGCGCACTGGTTCGTCCAGATCGCGACGCCCTGGTCGAGCAGCGGACCCGTCGGCGTGTCGTAGGCCGACAGCGTGTCGAGCAGGTATTTGTAGGAATTGAGCATCATGCGGTCGAGGTAATGGTGGAAGTCGACCGCGTTCGCGACCTGCCGGTGCGACACGTCGTGGAACTTCGCCGATTGGCCGTTATACGTGTACACGTGGTCGTCGATACGGTCGCCGACCTTCAGGACCGCCACGCGCGAGTAATCCGAGGCGGCCGAGAACGCCATTAGCTCCATGAAGAGCTTCACCGCCGTGTCGCGCGTCGACTGGTCGTACGGCTTCGGATCCATCGACTTCATCGTCGTGACGTCGGCTTCGGGGATCGTGAAGGGCGTCGCCGACATGGTCACCTCGATGTCGCGGATTGCCGTGAGGTGCTGATCGAGCCGGTCGCGGTCGCTCTGGCTGAGATCCGTGCGTGACAGAAGCCCTTGGATCTGGGGGCGCAGGAGGTCGTTGATGCTCTTGCTGCGGAGCGCGCGGAGCTTTTGGGCGTCGGTGTCCGCCGAGCCGCCCATCGTTCCGTCGCCGACCACGCCGATGATCTGCTGGTACGCCTTGTAGGGCGAGTCGATGTACACGCGCGGCTGCTGAGGCGTGACGTACGAGACGTAGCCCGGAATGTCGAAACCGGTTCCACCCGGGGAAAACATACCGGCGTGAAGCACGAGCGGGTCACGTCCGGGCGGGTTCTTCGCCTTGGCGAGCGCGGTGTCCGCGGAGATCCCGAGCGCTTTGCAGTTGGTGCTGCCCTCCGTGATCTTCGCGGCCGTGAGAATTTGCGCATCGGCCGCGGAGTGCGAGCAGCCCGTGGAGTTGTACGGCAGGTTGATGCCGCGAACGATCAAGAGCTTCTCTGCATAGTCCGAAAGCTCACCGATCGAGCGAGAGGCCTTGTCCGCGAGGAGACCGTCTTTGGTGAGCGCGCCCATGGCGGTCGGCCAGAATTTTTCGGGCTCTCCGCTGCCGCTCAGGGTCGCGCCCGCTTGAACGACGCCGTTGTCGCCGACCACGATGAGCACGAACGGTGAGCGCACGGCCGTCTGCGCGGCTGCCTGCCGCGGCATGAAGCTCTCGAGCAGCGGCAGGCCGAGCATGAGCCCGCATGCCCCGCGCAGGACCGAGCGTCGAGTCAGGTCGGGTGCGCGGAAATCGTGTCGGCTCATGGGCTTGGTCCGTTACGGAAGGCGGTTCAGGAACGAGTCGCTCGTCGCCATGTCGAGCTCGACGTCGTGGAGGGAGAGCATGCCGGCTCTCGACAAACGAGCGTAGTAGTCCACCGTCGCCTGCTGCTCGTCGGCGAGCAGGCGACCCTGCAGGTAGCTCAGCATGTTCTGGAGGTAGCAGGCGTGCGTCTCCTTGGCTTCCGCCAAGAGCGCCGAGAGCTCGACGCCGTTGTTGAAGCTCTTGAGCTCCCCGTCGAGCTCGTAGCTGTCGGAAGCATCGACTGGCTGTCCCACGTCCATCGTCCGGTACTTGCCGATCGCGTCGTAGTTCTCGAAGGCGTAGCCGAGGGGATTGAACAAAGCGGCGTGACAGGACTGACCGCAGGTGCCGATGCCCGTCGTCTTCTCGACGCGCTGGCGGTTGGTGAGGTTCGGCGTGCCGTCGAGGCCCTTCGCCACAGCGGCCGGATCGGGAGGCGGAAGCTCCTTGCACAGGAGCCGCGTGGCGATGAACACGCCGCGATGAATGATGTCCGGCTCGTTACCGACGGAGATGTACGACGCGAGAAATCCCGCTTGCGTCAGTAGCCCCGCGCGCTCGTTCGGATCGAGCTCGACCTTCGTGAGCACGGTCGGGTCGCTCGAGAAGTTACCCGTCACGCCGTAGAGCGGCGCGAGCGCGGCATTCACGAAGCCGACGGGGGCCGTGTAAAAATCCTTGATTCCCCGGCCTTGCGCGAACACCCAATCGATGAAGCTCAAGACTTCCTGCCGCATCGCGGCCGGCGTGTTGGGCGTGAAGTCGGGGAACGCGGCGGGGTCGCGGACGATGCCGTCGTAGGCGCCGAGCCGGTACACTTGCAGGTTGAAGTTCCTGAGACCGGTCGTGCCGCTCGGGCCGTCGAGCAAGCGTTTGGCTTCGGCGGCGACGCCGTCCTTGTCGTGGAGCTTGCCTGCCGATGCCGCCGACAAGAGCGCGTCGTCCGGCATGGTGTTCGTGATCGTGAAAGCGAGCTTGGACGCCACCTCCCAGTCGTCGAGCGGCACCTGCGCCGCGCCGGCGGCACCGGAACCGAGCTCCGTGCGGTAGAGGAAGTAGGGTGATTGCAGCAGCGCTTGGATGACGAGGCTCGCGCCCCCGGAGAAGGCGTCGACCGCGGGGTAGAGCGTCGACGCCTGATTGAAGAGGGCGAGGTGAGTCGTCACCTCGGCGTCGGTGAGCGGGCGCCGGAACGCGCGCTGGCCGAACGCGGTCACGAACGCGCGCGCACGACCCGCAGCATCCGGCGGAGCGTCCGTCGGGACGAGTCGCGCGAGGGCGGCTGCGTCGCCCGTGACTTTATCGGCCAGTTTTTCCGCTGCATCCGCGAGTTGCTGCCGGAGCTGCTCGGTCACGAACAGCGCGTCGGCCTCGTTGTCGAACCCGACGAGCGCGTCACCGGTGACGGCGCCGTCGATCTCCGAAATGTCGTTGAGCTTCAGCAGATCGCGGACGGCATTCGACCATTGCTGCCGGCTCAGACGCACGATGCGCGCAGTCGGGACGAGCACGGCCGCGGGCGGCGAGGTGGGGATCGCGTAAGGGTCGTCGACGCCCGTGCCGCTTCCGCCCTGGCTCGTCCCGCTCGTGCTCGAGCCACCTTGGCTAGACCCGCCGGTTCCGCTTCCGCCCTTGCCCGTGCTCGTGCCGTTGCCGCCGCTTCCGGGCGTCGTCCCGGCCGATCCCGAGCTTGCCCCGGTACCGGTTCCACCCGTGGCGGCGACCTGCGTGCCGTCGATGTCACTCGAGCACGCGGCCGCGAAGATGCAGAGCCCTGCGACGGACGCGGTCGTGGCGAGCCACGTCTGGGCCCGCTGCTTGGCGGTCGGTGCGCGTTCCCTGAGCACGGTGCCTTGCCAGGCAGTGGCATCGAGGCGAGCCGTCCGTCACGGAAATGCGAATTCGTCCGTAACTACGGTAAATGTGCGCTCTTGACCTCCCACGCTGCGTCGTCGCAGTAGGGACAGCCAGCGCCGACGAGGAGACCTTTGCCGGTCGCCGTCTCGTCGTCCTTGAGCCACCAGTTCAGCCACGCGAGATCGATCTTCGTGAAGTCGCCGCCGCGAGTGCCGAACAAATCGCCGCCATGTCCGAGGTCCTTGCTGAACCAAATCACCGGGACGTCGAGCTTGCTGATCGCGTCGTAGCCTTCCGCGCCACCGTCGTACGCGATGTCGTCGGGCCCGCCTTCGACGAACAGGATCGGCGTGTGAATCAAGTCGTAAAAATCTTGCATCGCGCCGGCCATGCCGCTGCTGTTCACGCCCCACGTGACGATGCGCGGATCGAGCACGGTGCCTTGGGACATGAGGCCGCCGCACGAGAAGCCGTTCGACGCGATCTTGGTCGTCTCGAGGCTCTGGTAATACGCGCTGCAAGGCTTGCCGTTCTCGGCGATGGCCCAATCGATGTACGCGACGAGCGGCGCGCCCATGGCTTCGAGCATCGAGCGATCCATCGTGCGGTTGCCGCTGCCGTTGGGCGTGCCGTCCGCGACGACGAAGTAGCCGTACGAGGCGATTTCGGCCATCGCCGTCGCGTTCGACAAGCCGTCCTTGGAGCAGCCGCCTTCGCCCCACACGAAGATCGGATACTTCTCGGCGCCGCCGAGCTCGGCGGGGCGGAAGATGGTGCCTTCGTTGATGCCGGGATCCGCGTTCGTCTCGACGACGACCGCGTGCGGCCCGCTGCCGGTCGCCTTGGTGCCCGTTGCTTTCGAAGCGGTGCACTTGCCGGGGTCGGCGCCGCCTGCTCCCGCTGCGGTCGCGCCGCCGTTGCCGCGCCCCGCGCCCGGCGCGCCACCCGCTCCCGACGAGCCTGCGCTCGCGCCTGCCGTTCCTGCGCCGCCCGCGCCGGCAGCGCCGCCCGCGCCGCCCACTCCGGACGCACCGCTCGCGCCAGCTTTCGCTGAGCCTGCGCCGGAAGCACCGGACCCTCCGTTCATGCCCGAGACGCCGCCGTTCGCCGCACCCGATACTCCGACGCTACCGCTCATTCCGCCGGTCGCTGTGCCGCCGCTCGCGCCCTGGCCCCCCGTCCCTCCGCTGCCGCTCACCGCGCCGCCACTTCCTCCTGCGCCTGCGCGCGGAGCGGACCCGCCCCCTCCGCCGCTGCCGTGAGGTTTGCCGCTGTCGTCGCCGCAACCGGCCAGGGCGAGGCCAAGGCCTAGGGCCCACAGTAGGGACGGCGCTGGTTCCGCGATGATCATGGTCTTCGTGCTCCTGTCGGCGCCGCTCGCGGGCTCCGCCCATCAGCAGACGGACGCCCGGGCTAAATCCGGTTCAAAAAAAGTCGAAGCAGGGAGTCGCATGAATCCCCAGTTATTTCAAGGTCTTGCGCCCATGGTGCCCGCGCGGGGCGCCAAACCTGAGCCGGTTTTGCCCTCGAGACGCGACTGCACGGTCGACCCCCACCCGTGGGGTCGCTCGATGCCGCAGCCGTCCCGCGCCCCGCTCGCCCTCGTGGTCTCGCCCCCTCGACGTGGGGTGACCGATGGTGAGCTTGCCCTCGCCTTGGCAGCCGGCGACGACTGGGCGATTGCCGAGGCGTGGCAGCGCTTCGCGCCCATGGTGATGAGCACCGCCGAGCGCGCGCTCGGCTCGAAAAGCGACGCCGAAGATCTCGCGCAAGAGGTCTTCTTGCGGTTGTTTCGCAAGGTCCAGACGCTGCGCGACCCCGCGAGCCTTCGAAGCTTCGTGTACTCGGTGGCGGTCCGCACGCTCAAGTCCGAGCTTCGCTACCGGCGCCTGAAGGCGTGGCTCACGTTTCGCGGTCCGGAGTCGCTCCCCGATTCGTCGCACACCTCTCCGGATCTCGAAGCGCGCGATCTGCTGCAGCGGCTCTACGCCCTGCTCGATCGCCTTTCCCCGCGCGACCGGCTCGTGTTCACCTTGCGGCGAGCCGAATCCATGACGGTGGAAGAAATTGCCGCCACCATGGGGATCTCGGTGTCGACGGTAAAACGCTCGCTCGCGCACGGCAACGCGCGGGTCTCGCACTGGATAGCCGGTGAGCCCGCGCTGGCGGAGCTCCTCGATCGCGGGCTCGAGAGGAGGCGCGAATGACGGCTTCTGAACGCTCGGAGCCCCGCCTCGCTCATTTATCGGAAGTGTGGCGCGCTTCCGTCAAACCGCCGCACCCCGCGGAGCTCGAGCGCGGGCTCGCTGGCTTGCGCCTGCGGCTCTCGGCCGGTGCGGCGCGCCCCCGGTTCGTGCGGCGAATGCTGCCCCTTGCCGCGGCGGTGGTCGTCGCGCTCACGCTGGCGCCGCTCCTCGTCTCGCGTTTCTTCCCGGGCTCACGCACGCCCGCGCCCGTCGAGGTCGCGCACGTCGCGGGCGGCAAGATCCTCGAAGCGGGCTACCTCGCGGAGGTCGGCGGGAAGGGGATGGAGCTCTCGTTCAACGAGGGGAGTCGGTTCTCGCTCACGCCGGGCACACGCGGGAGGCTCCGCACCGTGTCGGCCGAGGGCGTTCGCTTGGCGCTCGATCGGGGCGCCGCTTCGTTGCGCATCACGCCGAATCACGAGCGGCACTGGTGGGTCGAGGCAGGGCCGTTCGTCGTCTCCGTCACGGGCACCGACTTCACCGTGAAATGGGATCCGGCAAGCGAAGAGCTCGCCGTGAAGCTGCGTCAGGGGCGGGTGGCCGTGAGCGGACCCATCGTCGGGGACGAGCTCGTGCTGCGGCCCGGGCAGAACCTGACCGTAAATCTCACGAAGCGTGAAACCGTGATCAGCGAGGAAGGCGCGGACCAGCCTTCCGTGGCTGCCCCCGCGGAACCAGCAGCGAGCGCTCCGGCGGCTCCCGCGACGGGTGCAGCGACGCCCGCGGCGGCCTCGGCAGCGGGCGCGCCGAGCGCCGCCTCAGGCGTGCGACGCTGGCGAGAAGCGCTCGCGAGCGGCCAATGGGATCGTATTCTCGCCGACGTGGAGCGCGACGGCGTGGAAGCGAGCCTGCGCACTCTATCGAGCGACGAGCTCTTTGCGCTCGCCGATGCCGCTCGTTACCGCCGCCGCACGGACCTGGCGCGCTCCGCGCTCCTGGCTCAGCGCGAGCGCTTTCCGAATTCGTCCCGCGCGCCCGACGCGGTGTTCCTGCTCGGCCGCGTCGAAGAGCTGCGCGCGGAGGGGAAGCCGCGGGCCCTGCAGCGTTACGACGAGTACCTCGCGCGCGCGCCGAACGGGACCTATGCGGCCGAGGCGCTGGGGCGCAGAATGATCCTCGTGAAGGAGCTCGAAGGCCCCGAGAGCGCGCGCCGAATCGCGGTCGAGTACCTGCGCCGGTTCCCGCAGGGCAGCTACGCCGAAGCCGCGCACACTCTCGAGCGAGCCCACTAGTGCTGCCGTGTCCCAAAAAGCGGCACTAGGCGTGGCGCGGCTCGTGGTTGGTCTCTTCCTCGCCTGCGCACTCTTTTGGGCCAGGCGCGCCGAAGCGGCGACCGTCGCGATCTTGCGACCGGCGAGTGACGCGGCGGCCGTCGATGAAGCTCTGTTTCGTCTCCAGGGCGAGCTCCTCGCCGTGGGGCTCGCCGTCGCGCTCACGGAGCGCCCACCTACCGGAGAGACGGGTTCGGCGGAGACACGCGCGTGGCTCACGCAAATGGCGAGCGAGCGTCACATCGACGCCTTCATCGACGTGGTGGGCGTGAGCGCTCCGGAGGCCGTCGACGTGTGGATCTTCGAGCGTGAGCCACGCCGGCTCAAGGCTTCCCGTGTCACGCTCGAAGCAAACACGCCGGACCGCGCGGCGACGCTCGCGATTCGCACGATCGAAGTCTTGCGCTCGAATTTCTTGGTGCTCGATCTCGCGGCGCCGCGACGGACCACTCCGGCTCCCCAGGCAACGGAGCTGCCGCCCGAACGCGAAGCGCCTGCGCCGCGGCGCCCGCCGTTCGGCCTGGAAGCAGGCGCCACGACGCTCACGAGCTTCGACGGCGTGGCCACGGCGGTGATGCCCGTCGTGCGCGTCGGGTGGTCGATCGGCTCGTCGTTTGCGCTCGAAGCAACCGGCGCCGGCTTCGGAACGCGCCCGAGCGTCGAGACCGCCGCGGGCAGCGTCGAGGTCGCCCAGTATTTCGCACTCTTCGGCGCCTCGGCCGCGGTGCCGACGGGCACGGTCGTCGAGCCGCTCTTCGCTCTGTCCGTCGGAGCGCTCGGCACGACCCTGAATGGGCGCGCGCTTCCTCCGAACGTCGCGCACGACGTGACGCAGTGGACCGCGGTCGCCGACGGCGGTGCCGGCCTGCGGCTGCGGCCGTCGGAGCGCTTCTATCTAACGCTGGCTGGTCACGTGCAGCTCACGCAGCCCTACGTGGCCATTCATTTCGTCGACACGCTGGTCGCCACGACGGGGCGTCCCAATCTGCTCCTCACGTTCACCCTGGGGGCCTGGCTGTGAGGCGCGGCGCTCGGCTCGTGGGCTCGGGGCTTGCGCTCATCGCAGCATCCGTCGGGGCCTGCTCGCGAGCCGATCTGTTTCCGATCACGGGGATGGCTGGAGCGGGCGCGTCGGGCAACGGCGGCATCGCCGGCATCGCCGGCATGGGCGGTGCTGCCGGCGGCGCTCTCGGCGGCACCGGGGGCGCGGCGGCGGGCGCCGGCGGCATGACGAGCGGTATGGGGGGGCGCGCCGGCGCGGGTGGCGACACGCCGTCGTGCCCAGCGGCGGGCGCAGCGGTCGGCGACAGCAACCAAACCGTGACGGTGGACGGCATGTCGCGGGGCTACGTGTTGCACATCCCCGCTGCTTACTCCGGCAGCAAGCCGGTCCCGCTCGTCGTGGACTTGCACGGTATCGGACAGACCGGCGCGAAGGAGCGTGCGAGCTCGCCATACCCCGCGGTGCTCGATCCCGAGGGCGTGGTGATGGCGTTTCCCGATGGCATGAAGGGTCCCGCGGGGACGGCCTGGAACGTGGGGCCCTGCTGTGTCGCGAACGTGGACGACGTTGCCTTCGCGCGCGCGGTCGTGGAGCACGTCGAAGAGCTCGCCTGCATCGATCGCTCTCGAGTGTATGCCGTGGGGGTTTTGACGGGCGGCGGCTTGGCGCACTACCTCGCGTGTCATGCGGCGGACGTCTTTGCCGCCGTCGCACCCGCAGCGTTCGACCTGCTCGCAGAAAACGTGGACGGCTGTTTGCCGTCGCGGCCCGTGACCGTGATTTCGTTCCGCGGTACGGCAGTGTCCCGAGTTCCGTACGAGGGCGGGCCCTCGTCGCTCGTGCCGATGATGCCGCTCACCTTCCTCGGCGCCGAAGCGACGTTCGACAAATGGGCGGAGCTCGACCGCTGCGTCGGCCCTGCGTCGCCTCCCGACGCCGACGGCTGCTCGGCGTACTCGGGATGCGATGACGGCGCCGAGGTGATCCTCTGCACGAAGGAGGGTGGCGGCGAGGATCCCGGTGATCCGAGCATCGCTTGGCCCGTTCTTTTACGTCATACGCTGTGACGCGCGAACGGAGCGGCGTGCGCCGCGCGGGTTACGGCAGGTTCGCCGACTTCTTTTCCCATGCGTTGTCCGAGCAGTAGCTGCAGCCGGAGCCGACGAGCACGCCCTTGCCGGTGGCCGTCTCGTCCCCCTTCAGCCACCAGTCGAGCCAGGCGACGTCGATCTTCGTGAAGTCGCCGCCGTTCTTTCCGAACAGATCGCCACCGTGCCCGAGCGCCTTGCTGAACAGCATGACGGGATGCCCGGCCTTGGCGATGTTGTCGTAGTCGCGCAGGCCGTTTTCATACGCGACGTCGTCCGAGCCGCCGAGGACGATGAGCACCGGCGTGTGCACTTTGTCGTAGAACGCTTGGTTCACGCTGAACATGCCGCTGCTGTTGATGCCCCAGGTCGTGAGGCGCGGATCGGGAGCGACGCCTTCGGCCATCAGCCCGCCGCAAGAGAAGCCGTTCGAAGCGATCTTCGTCGTGTCGAGCGCCTGATAATAGGCGCTGCACGATTTTCCGTTTTCGGCGACGGCCCAGTCGATGTACGCGACGAGCGGCTTGGCCATCCCGACGACGTCGGACGTCTGGGAGCGCGAGCCACTCCCGTTCGGCTTTCCGTCGGCGATGACGAAGTAACCGTGCGAAGCGATCTCGCCCATGGCTGCGGAATTGGAGAGACCGTTCTGCGAGCAGCCGCCTTCGCCCCACACGAAGATCGGATATTTCTCGGCGCCTCCGAGATCCGTCGGCCGGTAGATCGTTCCTTCGCTGATTCCGGCGTCCGCGTTGGTCTCCACCGTGACCTTGTGCGGCCCGCTTCCGGACACGTTCGAGCCCGCCGCTTTGGATGCGGTGCAGGTGCCGCTGCCTCCCGATCCGGTGCCTGCGGTGTTGCCGGCTCCAGCCGCTGGCGGTGCTCCGCTTGCTCCGGCTCCCGCCTCCGCGCCCGCTCCCGCCATCCCACCAGCGCCGCCCCGTCGTCCACCCATGGCAGGCGAGCCGGCCGTCGCATCGGTGCCGCCCATGCCGCTTCGACCGCCGTCGCCCGCGCCCATCCCGCCGCTCGTCGCGCCGCCCGCCGCGCCGGTCCCCGTGCTGCCGCCGGCTGCGCCGCTCGTCCCACCAGTGCCCGTGAGGCCCGTGCCTCCGACGTTGCTCGAGGTGCCGCCGTTCGAAGCGGCTCCGCCACTCGCGCCGGAGCCGCTCACGCCACCGTGGGCCGTGCCACCCGTGCTCGGCACATTGCCCGTGCCGCCGACGCCGGGGGCGTCCGCGCTCTCGTTGCCGCAGCCCACGACGGCAGCGAGCGCCGCTAGGCAGAGCAAGCGGGCGGACGAGCGAACCGCGTCAAATCGCGGCGCTTTTGCGCACGAAAGGGGGCAGGGGGAGCTCACCGTGCCGCAGTCGCCCGCGCCGTCGAAAAACGGTCCAACAAAATGAAAGCGCCCCCGCGTCCGCGCGGGCGTTCACCGGCGCGTCAATGCCGGGTTTCTGCCGTGAAGCGCGCATGCTCCGCGAGGGCGCGTTCCCCGAACGTCTCCGCGACGCCGAGGTGCTCGTCCGGATCGCAGAGCTCGTTCAGCTCTGCCACGGTGAGCTGGTTCGTCACTTCACGCTCCGTCTCGAGCACGTCGCGGAGCGACGTCCCCGTGTCGACGGCTTGGCGGCACGCACGTTCCACGAGGGCGTATGCGTACGGCGAGCCGAGGTGCCGCGCGAGCGCGAGGGCCACCACTTCGCCGAGGACGACGCCGCCGGTCGCTTCGATGTTCGCGCGCATCCGAGTCGGATCGACCTCGAGTGACGCGACGACCTCGATGGCGCGCACGAGCGCGCCCGAGGTGAGCAGGCAGATTTCGGGCAGCGAGGCCCATTCGGCTTGCCAGCCGCCGAGCCCCCGCTCGTGCTCTTGCGGCATCGCCGAGAAAAGCGTGCCGACGAGGCCGGGAACGCGCGCCGCGACGGCGAGGATCGCCCCGGTGCCGATCGGATTGCGCTTGTGCAATGCCGTCGACGGCGAGCCGCGCCCCGGGGGGAGCTGCTCGGAAGCTTCGGCGACCTCCGCCTGCGTCATGAGCGAGATGTCGCGCGCCATCTTGCCGAGGCTGCCCGCGACGAGGCCAATCGCGGCGCCGACCTCCGCGATGCGATCGCGTGCAGCATGCCAGGGCACGTCCGGTAGCCCGAGCCGTAGCCCCTGGGCGAGACGCGTCGCCACGTCGAGTCCCTGCTTTCCGAGGGGTGCGAGCGTGCCGCCGGCTCCGCCGAACTGCACGACGAGCGTGCGCGTGCGCAGCGCGCGCAGCCGTTCGCGATCACGAACGAGCGCGGAAAGCCAGCCCGCGGCTTTGAACCCGAACGTGACCGGCACCGTCGGCTGGAGCCACAGGCGCCCGAGCAGCACGGTCCGCCGATGTCGTTTGACGAGCTCGGCGATGACGTCACACAGGCGGCCGAGATCGACGTCGAACAAATCGAGCGCCTTCTGCAGCTGCAGGACGAGGCCCGTGTCGACCGCATCTTGGCTCGTGGCGCCGAAATGCACGAAGCGAGACGCTGCAGAATCGTTACGCGAGACGAGATCGGCGAGCGCGGCGACGAGCGGGACGGCGAGGTTGCCCGTGAGCGCCGCTTCCTGTGCGAGACGTTCGAGGTCGAAGCGCTTCGCGCGGCACTGCGCGGCGATCGGCGTTGCTGCATCGGCGGGAATGACGCCCGCGTCGGCTTCGGCTCGTGCCAACGCCGCCTCGAAGTCGAGCATCGCTTGGATCTGCGCCCGATCGCAGAAGATCTCGCGCATCCCTTTGGACGCCGACATCTCGTCGAAGAGACCGCTCATTCAGTGAAACCCA
>DASUGE010000055.1:0-4821 GCA_036274215.1 Polyangiaceae bacterium
GGAGTCGACGTCGTCGTTCGGCGCGGCGGCCCGCGGGGGAGCGGCGCGATGCAGTGGCGCGGACTCGGTCGGGAGCTCGGGTGCGGGCGCCCGTCCGAGCTCGGGACCCTTGGTCCGATCGAGAACTGCCGCCACGCCTTCGGCGATCTCGTCGAGATCCGAGACGGTCGGCCTGTTGGCGAAGCGCGGCGACGACGGGCGCAGGCGTGGCGCTTCGCCCGGGCCCGCGTAGTCGACCCACTGCATGGCGCAGGGGCGTACGTCGAGGTGCACGAAGGACGAGTTCGGGTAGTAGCCGACGCCGACGTTCTCGAAGAGCAGCAGGTACTGGCGCACGACGGCGTTCGGCACGCCGTAGATGCTGAAGTCGATCGCGGCACTCTGCTTGTGGCGTGAGTCCGAGAAGTAGGAGCTCGTGCGGTAGCCGCTGACGACGCGGATCGGGCGCCCGCCGAAGGTGTCGCTCACGCGGACGAGCAAACGCAGCAGGCGATCGGGGACCTGCGGTTGCTGGGAGCCCTTCACGCCGAGCAGCGTCGAGATCTGGGCGCGAGCTTCCGTCGAGAGCCGTCCCTTCTCGAGCACTCGACCGTGAAAGTGCGATTTGTACGTCGTGAGGGTCAGTGTCCCCGGCTCCTCGGGGGAGCGCGCGTACTTGAGCCAATCGTTGCCGCCGCCCGGTCGATCCTGCTGCGGGATGACGAGCTCCTGGCCCGTGCGAATCACGGCGTTGGCGCGGAGGCCGTTCGCGGCGGCGAGCGCCGGCACCGTCGTTCCGTAGAGCGCGGCGATGCCGGAGAGCGAATCCCCGCGCACGATGCGGTGGCTGCGCATGACGACGCTGCCTTTGTTCTGCTCGGCGACGCGATCGCACATGAAGGGGTCGCGGTCGCCCGTGCGGCTGCGCGTGGCTTCGCGGGTGTCGATCGTATGAGCGCGGCGTACGGGAGCCGCCTTCGCGCCGTGGCGCTGGGGGCCGGTTCCGTGCGCCGGCGCCGTGGCAGCGGCGACGAGACTCGCCAGCAAGACCGGGACGGCTTGAAGAGCACGCATCGTAGAGGGATGGCCTGCCATGCCCGGGCGTGAACACCCAAGTTTTCGGCGCGGACGTCACGGCACTTACGTAGTCGCCAGCGCACTTTTCGTTTTGCAGATCATTAAGCGCACCAAGACCGGAGCAGCGCGCGGCCGCTCCGGTCCGGATGTTTTTCGAGTGGAGGAGTCAGGCGTTCAGCGTGAGGCCACCGCGGCGTCCTTCTTCGCGGCAGCCTTGGCGTTGCGCACGAGGCGGTCCACGTCGCGCTTGAACTGGCTTTCGTCCACCTGCATGCCGTTGAGCATGGTGCTCATGTCGCGCGTGAAGGAAGCCAGGGCGAGCGCTTCGCGCACCTCGGTGTCGGTCGCGCCGTTCAGCTTGGCGAACTCCGTGTGCGCGACGATGCAGAAGCGGCAGGGGACCTGCGCGGCGACCGCGAGGCCGATGAGCTCCTTCGTCTTGCCGCTCAGCGCCGTCTTCGGATTGAGCTGCACGTCACGCATCTGCTTCCACGCGCCGGCGCGCGCCACCTCGGGGAACTGGCTCAAAAACTCCGGGGCGAAGCCGAGCAGGGACGTGACTTCGCGCAGAGCGGAGGCGCCGTCCGTGACGACGACGGGCGCGCTCGCGGGACGCTTGCTTGCGGCGGCCTGCTTCACGTTGGCGATGATCTTGGCGATCTCGGCCCGGAAGCGCGGCTCGTCCGTCTGAATGCCGTTCAGGAAGGTGCTCCAGTGGCGGGTGATCGCGGCCATCGCGACCGCTTCGCCGAGCTCGGTCTCGGTCGCGCCGTTCAGCTTGGCGAATTCGGTGTGGGCGACGATGCAGTAGCGGCACGGGACCTGCGCGGCGACCGCGAGGCCGATGAGCTCCTTGCTGCGACCGTCGAGCGCGGTCGCCGGATTGAGCTGGAGCGTCTTCATCTCCTCCCAGGTGCCGGAGAGCATGCCGTCGGGCAGCCGTTGGAAGAATTGCGGAACGAAGCCGAGCGTCTTCTGGATGTCGGTCTTGGCCGCGGCGCTCGGCGTCTCCGCGAAAGCGGTCGAGGCGAGGCCGAGCAGTGTAAGGAGGGTTGCGAAGAGGGTGGTGATGAGGTTCTTGCTCAGGGTCATGACAGTGGGTCCTTGGTGGTGGTGGGTCTAGGCTGCGGGACGCTGAATGCTCAGCGTGTGAACCCGCTCGATCGCGGGCGAGAGATTGGCGAGCATCGGGCTCAGGCGATCGGCGTGCTCGACGGCGCGCCGGAGCTCGGCAGGCGGCGCGTCGCTGACGATGCGCACGTCGAAAAGCAGGCGCTGCCAGCCGACCGGCACTTCGTCGGAGAGCCCGAGCTGCCCGCGCGCGTCGTATTCGACGGTGACAGAGACCTCGACGGCGCCGACCTCGTAGCCGAAGCGTGCTGCCCAGCCGCGGTAGCTCATCGCGAGGCAAGCACCGAGACTCGCCCGCATCAGATCGCCGGGACCGGGCGCGCTCGCGTTGCCGCCCTCGCCGAGGGGCAAATCGACGACCGTGATTCGCTCGCCGTGGCGCACCTCGCAACGGAGTCCGTCCGTGAGGTGCACTCCGGCGTGGGCCGTCGTGCGCGCGAGCGAAGGATGGCGGCGGAGGGCGATGCGCTTCTGCTCGAAGAGCTCGCGCAGGCGCGCGGCGCTCACGGCGTCACCGCGCTCACGGGGCCGCAGGCGAGGAGGGGCGCGGGCGCGGGCGATTTCTCGATGCGAGCGGGTGTCGACGTGGCTTGCGGAGCGGAAGTGGCGTCGGCGCAGAACGCGGCATGCTGTCGGGGCGCTTCAGGCTCGCCGCGCAGGACCGTCGCGGCGACCAACGGGGGAAGCACCACCGTTGCCAGAAGGAGCGCGGCGAGCGTCGTGAGCTTGGGGTCGTTCTCGGTCATCGTTGCCTCCACTCGGGGAGGCGTGACCTCGGACGGCACGAACGTTCCGCGGCCCGGAACTCACTCGGGAATAGGCACGAAAGAGCAATAAATTCCGGTTCTTACGGACCGTTCGATGAATTTCGCGAGCGCCGGATGATGGGTCCCGACCCGCTCGACGACGTGCCGGATGCGGCGCTGAACGGCGCTCCGGGCGCGCTCGGCAGCCACCCCGGCACGGCGCGTCCGGCCTCCGAGCCCGACTGCCCGCCCGAGCTCCCGCGACAAGAACTCGAGCTCTTCGCGCGTGCGCTCGATGCGCCCCGTGTCCGCGTTCGCCTCCGCCTCGGCGAGCTCCTCACG
Source organism: Polyangiaceae bacterium (assembly GCA_036274215.1). GTDB lineage: Bacteria > Myxococcota_A > Polyangia > Polyangiales > Polyangiaceae > PMG-095. The sequence goes on from DASUGE010000055.1 coordinate 3,276, forward strand.
GAGCTCTTCGGCACGCCCGCGATACCGGTCGCGCGCGGCCTGGTCGATGAGCTCGCCTGCGTCGCCCGTGTCGGCAAGCTCGCTCGCGTCGCTGCCGCTCTGCGCGCGGACGAGCTCGAGCACGTGGACTTCGCGTCCCGGTTGCTCGAGCAGTTGCGCGAGGTAGTGGAGCCCGAGGCTCGACTTGAGGCGAACCACTTCGTCTCGATAGCCGATGGCGAAGTACTCGCCCTCGAGGGTCATCGTGAGGGGCGTCGCTTGCGGCACCGGCGGCGGGCGGGCCGACGGCGGGCGGGCCGACGGCGGGCGGGCCGACGGCGGGCGCGCATTCGTGGAGCGGTCGCTGAGCGCGGACAGACGCCGGTCGATGTGTCGGAGGAGGCCCGGCATGCCGAGCGCCGACGCGCGCTCGCTTGCTTGCGCGAAGAGCTCGCGGGCGCGCTCCGTGTCGCTCGCGTCGCCCTTTTCGACGAGCATGCGGCCGTATTCGTACTGGGTCCGCGCCAAATACGGCCCCGTGCCGAGACGCTCCAGGTCTGCAATCGCGAGCTCGAACGCGTGGCTCGCCTCGTCGTAACGGCGCAAGCGGCCGTACAAGAGACCGAGCAAGCGCGTGCGCGGCCCTTCCCACGCGGCGTAGCTCCACGCGAGGCCGAGAAACGGATCCTTGCAGTCGCTCACGAGCGCGAGCAAGCGTTCGGCGGCCTCGCGGGTCCCGCCCACCGCGACCACTTCCGTGAGGAAGAAATACGAGAACAGGTTCATCGGGTAGGCCGACGGCATGAGCTCATACGTGCGTGCCGCTCGCTCGGGCTCTTCCCTCCGGCCGTGAGCGAGTCCCGCGTGGAGCGCTTGCCATGCCGGCGAAAATCGAAAATGGGGACGCTCGAGGCGCGCCATCGAATCCGGAGCGACGAGCTCGTCGTGCCGTTCGCTCGCGCGATGCAAGGCTTCTCGGCCGGCCGTGTAGAGGCGCGTCGCCGCGGGATCCTGTGCTTCGGTTCCGAGGCGCAGCGCGTCGGCGAGCGCCGCTTCGGCGTCGGCGAAGCGGCCGTGCATGGTGGCGCGCACCGAGCGAAAGAAATGGGCGCGGTAGCCGACCCACGGCGCGGCAAGCTCGCGGGCCAACGCCTCGTACGCCGCGGCGCGCGCGTCGGCTTGCTCGAGCTCGCCCAAGCTCAAGTAAAGGAAGAACAAGCGCCCGTGCGTCGTGAGCAGCCGCTCGCGATCGCCGAGCTCACGGGCCAAGGCTTCCGCCTCGAGATTCAGCGTGAGCGCGCCTGCCGCATCGGCGCAGTCCGTGATCGCCGAGATCGAATCGTGCATCACGTCCAGCAGCGTTCTGCGGTCGCCGAGGCGACGCGCCGTCTGGATCGCGTCGAGCGCGACGGCCACCGGCTCGTCGACGTTGACCGCGGGTTGCAATGCTGCCGCCAAGCGACCGAGCAGCCGCGCTCGGAGCGCGCTATCGCCCGGAGGCAGCGCCTCGAGTGACGCTTCGAGCATGCCGATCAGCACCGGATCGACGGCACCGAACGTGAACACG
>DASUGE010000056.1:0-4826 GCA_036274215.1 Polyangiaceae bacterium
GGCCGTTCGGAGCGGGCCACTACGCCGCCAGCACCGCGGTCGCCCTCGGTGGCGAGAACATGTTGCGCTGGCACGTGCTCGCGCCGATCACGAGCGTCATCAACGGACCCCCCGCGCCCGGCGACTACTACTGCCACCACCCGTTCGGCGTGTTCTGGATCGCCGCCGTCTTCTCGCAGCTCTTCGGGCATCACGACTGGGTGTGCCGCGCGCCCGCGGTGCTCTTGAGCGCGCTCACGCCGCGGCTGATCTACGGCGCGGGGCGTGGGCTCTACGGACCGCTCGGGGGCGGCATCGCCGCGCTCGGCTACGTCGCGCTGCCGATCACGCTCGCCTACGCGAGCTTCTTCGCGCTCGAGGTGCCGTGCATGTTCGGCATGGCGCTCACGACGTTCGGCTTCGTGCGTTTCGCGCAGAGCTCGCGGCGCCGTTTCGCGGTGCTGGCGGTGCTCGGCATGGGCTTTGCGGCCGCGATGGACTGGCCCGGTCTCGCTTTCGACGGACTCGTGCTCGGTGGGCTCTTCGTACGTGGCTTCGTGCTGCGGCGCTTCTTCGCGCCGCTCTCGTTCGAGCGGTTCGCGACGCTGTGGGCTTCGGCCGTGTCGCTCTGCGCCGCGGTGTTCGTCTTCCACGTGTTCTGGTTCCAGAAGCTCGACCATCTCGCGGAGTTCCTGCGTCAGGGCGAGTTTCGCTCGGCCGGCTCCGAGCTGCCGCTCTCCGACGTGCTCAAGGCTCGGAGCTATTGGCTCTCGCTCGCGTTCACGCCGCTCGCCGTCGTGCTCGGCAAGCTCGGGCTGCTCGCGCTCGTGACGCGGCTCGTCGTGCTGCGGCGCGATCTCGAGCTGTTCCCGCTCGCGATCCTCGCCACGGCAGTCTTTCAGTACGTCTTCTTCAAGCAGGGCGCCGACATCCACTTCTTCTGGCCCCAGTATTTCGCGCTCTACTTCGCCTACGCGCTCGGAGCGCTCGTCGCGGCGCTCGGCGCGGCGGCGCATTGGGCGGTCGCGGGGCGCTGGGGCATGTCGCGGCTGGCGCGCATTCCATGGGCCGTCGCCGCGCTCGGGCTCGCCGCCGTGCTCGCGATCTTGCCCGACGCGTTCACGACGCTGCGCTACGCGCGCAAGAGCGGCGGCCGCTTCAACGAGCGCGGCTTCATCATCCACCCCGACTTCGACAAGTCCGCGGCGCTCAAAGCGGTCGCGCGCAACCTACCGCCGGAGGCGATCGTCGGCATCACCGCGAGCATGAAGCCTTCGTATTGGATGGATTGGGTGCTCTGGCGCCCGCTGCGTTACATGGGCATTCCGCGCGCGCGCTCGTTCGGTGTCACGACCTTCGCCGTCGATGCGCGTTTCGAGCAGCGCGCGGCCGTCGAATCGGTGATACGCGATTTCGCCGTGCGCGCCTACGGCCCGTTTCTGCTGGCGGACGTCGACGCGCCGCAAGAGCCCCTGCGCGGCTACGCGCTCGTACGCCGCCAGCCGACCACGCTCGAGCGCTGGTTCGTCGCCTCCACGCACGACGCCTTCGACATCGTCCCCGATCCGCTCTTTACCTGGGAGCTTCGCACGCACTTTCGCCAGCTCCCGAACCCCGAGCCGACGAGCACGCCGCACGACGCCGAAGGGCTGCGCATCCTGCACAACGTCGCGCTCGCCCGCGGGGACCTCGGCGAAGCGACGCGCCTCGAGGCGGAGCTCTTGCGTGGCGTCGACGTGAGCGTCCACCGCTCGTACGAAGGCGGCGTCGAGCTCCTCGGCCTCAAGCTCGAGCGCCGCGCCTCGACGCTGCTCACGCTGTATTTCACGACCAGTGCGGCGCTTCCGACCGACGTGCCGTTCACCGTCACCTCGCACGTGGAAGAGCCGCCGCGCCGGTCGCTCGTCCCCAAAGACACGCTAGCGTGGGACGTGGGAATGCCCTTCGTCATCCCCACCTCGCTCTGGCGCCCGGGCTTCATCTACAGCTCCGTCACCGAGCTCGTGCGCCGCCCCGGCCGCGAACGCTACGAGGGCGCCTTCCGCGGCCCACTCGCGCCGGCGCCGCTCGCACCCACCGACGCGGCGCTCTTCGTCCTCGACGAAGGCGACGGCTGAACCGTCGCGAGAGACCGCCTAACTTCGTCCGGACTCGACCATCTTCCCGATTCTCGCGTTCCACTCCGGCGGCGCTTGATCGGCGTGGTGCAGCACGAGCTTCCACACGCCGTCGATCCGATGCGCGACGTTCGTGCAGTTCGCCCTGAGGTCCATCGGACCTTCCGACATGTAAAGGCGTGATTTGTAGACGCCGGTGCTGTGCGCCGCGTCGCCGTGCACGGCGACCTTGAGGTCGTGAATCGAGCCGATGAGGTCGGTCCGCGTCGCGTGCCCCTGGTAGGTCGCGAACACGGCCGCGCCTTCTTCCCAGGTGGCCCAGACCTCCGTCCACCCGCGCGCCCAGTGACCGAACGGATGCGCCGTCGTCACGTAATCGCCGTGATGCCAGACCTCGTTCATCAGCGCCGTGCCCCGTCCCCTCAGGAGATCTTCGAGCGCGTCGTAAAATTTCTGGATGGCCTTGGCTGCTTCTTCCGCTGATCCCATCGCCCTTTCCTCCTTACGCACGTAGCGTAATCATAGAACCGTCACCCGAGCTCGACGCGCCCGTCCACGCCGCATTCCCGCAGCAATCTCGCGAGCTGCATGCGTGTGAGCGCGTTACTGGCAACCACCGAGCCCTTGGCGAACTCGAGCGGCGCGAGCGCTCGAAACTGCGCTCGCAGTGCTTCCTGGCCGTCCACTCCTTGCGGCTTCAGCTCCGCAGCTTCCAACACGAACGTGCCGGTGGGCGAGAGCTTCTGCAGCGCCGCCGGAGCGTCGGTCGAAAACGCGCGCACGATGTCCTGCGGCCAATATCCCCAAACCGTCATCCGTATCAGCCCCTGAGCGGTCCCGACGATTCGGAACCCACCCGCTTCGGCGCCGACCGCGGCGGGTGAAAACTCAGCAAAGGGCATTCCAGCTAGTATAGCGGCCGCGATTTCGCACAGCCAAGGGCGCGTCAGTATTTAGGTGGGTGAAGGTCAGATGCACCCGCCGAGGCGAAAAGTCCGAGTACGCGCTCCACACACCGCGAAGCGCACGCACGAAGCGAACGGCTCGCGCTCGCGTCGCGCAGGTTCGATGTGCCGCCCCTCGTTACCGTGCTGCGCGACGTCCGTCTCCGTTCGAGACGTTGCACGCGCGGGGCCCTGGCCATGACCGCGCGCCGAGCCTCGCCGCTCACCTCACGCGCCGCGTGGTCGCCCCCTTCGTGCGTGGCGACAGGACGCGCGAAAAACCCGGCACGAAGCGCGGCCGCCGGAGGCCACCCTGGACAAACAATGTCCCGCCCCGCGCCTCGGCGCTTGACCCCTCGGCGCCGTGGGTCGACAAGATGAGTCGTGGTCGCCGCCGCCACCCTCATGCCCTCCGATTTCGAGGCGAAGCCCTTCGTGAAGTGGGTCGGGGGCAAACGCCAGCTCCTCCCGAGCATCGCCGAGATCGTGGCGCCGCGTTTGAAAGCGGGTGCCACGTATCACGAGCCCTTCATCGGCGGCGGCGCGGTGTTCTTTCACCTGCAGCCGAAGCGCGCGGTGCTCACCGACTCGAACGAGCGCCTGATCCGCACCTACCGCGGCATCAAAAAGGACGTCGAGGGCGTCATCCGCCGCCTCCGCTCCTACCCCCACGACAAGGATTTTTACCTCGAGACCCGCGCGCGCAACATCGACACCGCGGACGACGTCGATGTCGCCGCGTGGTTCATCTACCTGAACCGCACCGGGTACAACGGCCTCTACCGCGTCAACAGCCGCAACGGCTTCAACGTCCCGTTCGGCGACTACAAGAACCCGACCATCTGCGACGCCGACAACTTGCGCGCGTGCTCGCGCGCGCTGAAGGGCGCCCGCATCGAAAAGCGCGATTTCGAGGGCGTTCTCTCGCGCGCCGTGCGCGGCGACTTCGTCTACTTCGACCCGCCGTACGTCCCGCTCACCGCCACCTCGCGCTTCACCGACTACACGAGCGACGGCTTCTCGGATGCCGAGCAGGTGCGCCTGCGCGACGTGGCCCTCGCGCTCAAGAAGCGCGGCGTCTCCGTGCTCCTCTCGAACTCCTCGGCCCAGCGCGTCCACGATCTCTACGGCGACCACTTCGAGATCCAGGAAGCGCTCGCGCGCCGCTCGGTCAACTGCAAGCCGAACGGCCGCGGCCGCATCACCGAGCTTTTGATCTACTGATGTCGCCGCGAGCGGTCGTCTGATGTCCGGACGCAGCGCGGCTCCCTCCGGCGGCGATGCTCTCGAGCTAAAAGTCGCCGCCCTCGCCGAACGGCTCGGCCTCGAAGTGCGACGCCAGGTCAAGGTCGGCCGCCGCCTCTGGGGCGCCGAACGTCGCATCGACGTCGTCGTCACCGAGCCCGTGAGCCGCCGGCGTCTCGGCCTCGAGTGCAAGTTCCAGGGCGTCCCCGGCACCGCCGAAGAGAAAATTCCCACGACGATTCAGGACATCTCCGCCTGGCCGATCCCAGGAATCGTCGTGTTCTCGGGCGAGGGGTTCAGTCCCTACATGCGCTCGTTCTTGATCGCCTCCGGCCGGTCGGTGGAGCTCGAGGATCTGGAGGCGTGGTTGCGCCTCTTCTTCGGACTGGCGCTCGAGTAGGGTCGGCAGGGGAGCACGTGGGGCCGGTGCTCGCGCACTGCGGCCCCGTGTTCAGTGCACGAGGCGGCTGAGCACGTTCTTGAGACGGAGCCCGAGAGCGAGGATGTCTTGCTCGTCGGCTTTGGAGCACGCGCCGAGCGC
>DASUGE010000057.1:0-3145 GCA_036274215.1 Polyangiaceae bacterium
GGCCAAGAGGTGCGCGGCCCGCTCCGCCTCGGCGGCGGCGAGCTCCGCTTCGCGCGCCGTCGACAGGTGCTTGTCGGCGAGCTCCTTCTCGCGCTTGAGGTTCAGGTCGGCGGCGACTTTCTCGGCCTCGAGGGTGCTCACCGAGGCTTGAGCCTCGCCGAGGTCACCGCTCTCGATCACGGCGAGCACCGTGCCCACGTCGACGCTGTCGCCCTCGAACTTCTCGACGCGAGTGACGAGCCCCCGGAGGCGGGTCCCGATGGCCGCGACGTACTCCGGGTCGAAGTCGATCGTCCCCACGGCGTTCACGACGGGCACGAGGCTCGCCGTGACGACGGGAGCGAGCTTGATCCCGCTCCGCTCCGCGAACTTCTTCGAGTAGCGGATGTCTTGCCCTTCGACGCGCGGCGTATCGAGCGGCTTGGCCGCCGTGACCGCAGGATCCTTGCGGCCGACGAGCGTCCACGCGAGCGCGCCGGCGGCGACGAGACCCAGCGCCCCGAACGTGAGCAGCCGCTTCTTCGATTTCGCGGCGCCATTCGGCGTAGCGGAGCGCGCCGCGTGCCCGGCTCCGACCGGGGAGCTCGCGACCTCGGGCTCGGCGCTCACGGCAGCTCTCCCGTCAGCTCGACGAGCTCGGCCAAGACGAGCCAGGTTCGCTCCAAAAGCTCGAGGTGGCGCAGCCACAACGCGGACAGCTCGCGACGACTGACGAGCACGGTGAGCCAATCGCCCTTGCCTGCGCGGCTCGTGTCGAGCGCCGCCTGCACGGCGCGCTGGGCGGCCGGCAGCGCCGAAGTCCGCACGACGGCGATGGCGCTATGGAGCCCGCGGATCTCCTGCTCGAGCAAGCCGACGCGCCGCGCGACGAGATCACGACGGATGTTGAGCTCCTCGAGCGCGCGGGCTTTCTCCGCCTGGGCGCGGGCGCGCTCCGGCTGATTGGAGCGGAAGAGCGGCCACGCGTAGGCGATGCCGCCGCCGAAGCGCGCCTCGCCGAAATCGCCGCGGCCGCCGGTGAGGCCGAACGCCAGCGGATGGTAGGCTTCGCGCTTCAGACGCTCGCCCGCCGACGCATAGTAACGGGCCTGCGCCTCGAGCACGCGCGCGCTCGGCATCGACCGCGCGAGCTGCGCATTGGTGCGCTTGGAAGCGTAGGCCGGCGGGATTTCCGCGAGGTTCGTGCCCGCCTCGAGCTTGCGGCCGGTGAGCTCCGTGAGCTCGCCCGCGTAGCGCATCACGTCCACCTGGGCCTCGCTCAGGAGCGCGTCGTTGCGCGCGGCGTCGAGCGAAGCGAGGGCTGCGTCGCGCTCCGTGGCGTCACCGGCGGCGAGCCGATCGCTGTAGTGGGTCGCTTCGGCGCGCGCGACGGCGAGCAGCTCCGTCAGCACGCGTGCCCTCGCCTGCGCGACGGCGAGCCCACCGAAAGCCCGAACGGTGCGCCCGGTGGCGGCGGCGCGCGCTTGCTCGAGCAGGGCCTCGTGCAGGCCCACGAACTCGCGCGCCTCGCGACCGCGCGACTGCTTCTCGCCCGCGAGCTCGACGGGCAACCACACGGAGGCGTCGATCGTGACGTCCTTCGTGACGCCCTGCATTCCGTGGTCCACCTTGACCTCGAACGCCGGGTTACCGACCGGGGCGAGCGACGCCGCCGCATAGCTCGAGCGGCTCGCGCCGAGCGCTGCGCGGCCGACGGCAACCTCCGGCGCGCGTTGCCGTGCGAGCGCGATGAGCTCGCGCAACACGGGAGAAACCGGAGCGGGCGGCTCCGCGGTCGCAGGCGCCGGCTCGGCGCCTGCCGCAGTGCGGGGTCCCGTGAGAGCGCCCGAGCCGATGATGAGCCCAGAAATCCCTGTGATGAGGCGACGCCGTATGCTTGCCACGCGCGACTCGTACCACACCCCCGCGGCCCCGCCCTACGCGGAATAAACGGGCATTCGCGCGCGTTGCGGCCCGCGTTGACCGGTTTCAGGCGACGTCTCGACGAGTGCGCCTCTCCCCGGAGCAGAGGCCTCGCGATAGGCTCCTCGCGCTTGTCTCTCACGATCTGGGCGCCCCGCGTGGGCCGCGTCGAGGTCATCACGACCGATCGCCGCGTACCGCTCCTTCGCTCGCCGAACGGAGAGCACGAGCTCGGCGAGGCGGGCGTCGAGCTGACAGAGGACTATTGGCTGAGTCTCGACGGCGGCCCCCCGCTACCCGATCCGCGCTCCGAGCATCAGCCGGCGGGCATCGAGGGCCCGTCGCGGCGCGTGGATCACGCCGCTTTCGCCTGGAGCGACGCGAGCTTCGAGCCGGTGCCGCTCGCGCTCGGCGTCATTTACGAGCTGCACGTCGGGACCTTCAGCGAGACGGGCACGTTCGAGGGCGTCATCGCGCATTTGCCGGCGCTGGTCGAGCTCGGCGTGACGCATGTCGAGCTGATGCCGATCGCCGAATTCGCGGGCACGCGCGGCTGGGGCTACGACGGCGTGAATCTCTTCGCGGCGCACCACGCCTACGGGGGCCCGCTCGGGCTCAAGCGGCTGGTCGATGCCTGCCATGCCCACGGGCTCGCGGTGATCCTCGACGTCGTCTACAACCACCTCGGGCCCCGTGGGAATCATCTCGCGCGCTTCGGTCCCTACTTCACGGACCGTCACACGCCGTGGGGTGCCGCGGTGAACCTGCGTGACCGGGGCAGCGACGAGGTGCGCCGCTTCTTCATCGACAACGCGCTCCACTGGCTCCGCGACTATCACGTCGACGCGCTCCGGCTCGACGCCGTGCAGGCGCTCGACGACGACCGCGCGTTTCCGTTTCTCGCCGAGCTGGCGCGGGAGGTGCAGGCCGGAGCGGCGCGGTGCGGCAAGCGCTGGGAGCTCATCGCCGAGTGCGACCGGGCGGATCCGCGCACGACCGCAGGGCTCGAGCGCGGCGGGCTCGGGATGAGCGCGCAGTGGTCCGACGATTTTCAATTCGCGGTGCACGCCTTCGCCACCGGCGAGCGCAACGGGCGCTTGCAAGACTTCGGCGCGCTCAGCACGGTAGCGCACGTGCTGCTCCACGGGTTTCGGCACCAGGGCACGTGGAGCGCGTTCCGGGGCCGAGCCCATGGCCACCCGCTCGAGGAGCCCGCCAAGGGGCGACTGCTCGGCTACTTACA
>DASUGE010000058.1:0-3870 GCA_036274215.1 Polyangiaceae bacterium
CGAGTCCTCACGGAGGTGGTGCATCAGCTTCTGGAACTGCTCGAGCTTCTTCTTGGCCGCCGTCGGCACGTGGTCGCCCTTGATCGCGATGTCCACGGCGTCGAAGAGCGCCACGGTGTGCTCGCCGGCGAGATCCTTCAGCCGGTCGACGGTCTTGTCCCCGATACCGCGCGCCGGCACGTTGATGATGCGCTCGAGATCGGCGTCGCTCTTCGGGTTCTGCGCGAGGCGCAGGTAGGCGACCAGGTTCTTCACCTCCGCGCGCTCGAAGAAGCGTAAGCCCCCGAGCACCTGGTACGGCATGTCCGCCGCGCGGAGCGCCTCTTCGAGGGCGCGCGACTGCGCGTGCACGCGGTAAAACACGGCGATTTGGTCGGCGCTGACGCCGCGCCCCGCGAGCCGCTTGATGGTCTGGACGACGTGCTGCGCCTCCTCGCGCTCGTCGCGCACGCCGCGGATCACGACTTTTTCGCCCGCGTCCGCCGCCGTCCAGAGCTTCTTCTCGACGCGCGTGTCCGCCTTCACGATCACGCCGAGCGCCGCCTGCACGATGTTCGAGCTCGAGCGGTAGTTTTGCTCGAGCTTGACGATCGTCGCGTCGGGGAAGTCGTGCTGAAAGCTGCGGATCAGCCGCACGTCGGCGCCGCGCCAGCGATAGATCGACTGGTCGTCGTCGCCGACGACGCACAGGTTCCGCGTGCGCGACGAGAGCGCCCGCACGAGCCGGTACTGCACGAGGTTCGTGTCCTGGAACTCGTCGACCAACACGTACGAGAAGCGACTCCGGAGCTCGTCGCCGGCGACGCTCGTCTCGTTCTCGGCAACCGTCAGCACGTAGAGCAGGAGATCGTCGAAATCGACGGCGTTCGCCCGCAATAGCGCCTTCTGATAGCCCTCGTACGCCTGGCGCGCCGACGCGGTGAGCTCGCTCTTCGGGTGCCCGGGCAGGCGTCCCTCGCGCTTTTCGCGGCTCACGAGCGACAACACGAGCTTCGGCGGCAGCGCTTCCTCGTCGAAGCCGAGGTCGCGGAGGACGCGCGTCATGACGGCTTTCTGGTCGGAATCGTCGTAGATGACGAAGTCGCGGCCGAGCCCCACCGCCTCGTGATAGCGGCGGAGGAGCCGAGCGCACACCGAGTGGAACGTGCCGACCCAGAGGTCGCGCACGACGTCGTCGCCCGCGAGTCCGCGCAGCCGCTCGCGCATTTCCCCCGCGGCCTTGTTCGTGAACGTGACGGCCAGGATCCGAAACGGCGGCACGCGCCGCGTCGCGAGCAGGTTCGCGACGCGGTAAGTGATGGCGCGCGTCTTTCCGCTGCCCGCGCCCGCGAACACGAGCAAGGGTCCTTCGGTGTGCGCGACGGCACGTTGTTGCGGCTCGTTGAGCTCGGTCACGATCGGGCGGGCGGCAGGGAGAAGCCTCGGCACTACCACGGGATGCCGCCGCGGTCTCGACCTCGGCCCGCGGCCTTTGAGCTAAAGTCCTCGCCTTGTCCGCGCCCGTATCCTCCCGCGCGCGACGCTCCGGCGCGCTCGTCGCGCTCGCCACCCTTGGCGCGCTCGTGCCCGCGAGCTGCGCGTGCTGCGGCGAGCCGGCGGCGCGCGGCACGCTCACGCGCGGTCGCGTGGGCTCGGGCCTCATCATCGGTTACTGCGACGATTGCACGGCGCACGTCGGTCGCGAGGCGACGCGCGAGCTCGCGGGGGCCGTAGCGTCGAGCCTGCTCGGCGGTGGACTCGCGCTTTCGTTGCCGTTCGCGGATCGTCCGCCGTCGATCGTCACGCTGGCGTTCTACGTGCTCGTCGCGGCGCTCGTGCCCGTCGCCGTCGTCGTGCTGTGGCCGCGCCGCCCAGCGCCCGGCCACAGCGCGGACGGGCCCGCCGCGCGCTTCGTCTCGGACGGCGCGCTGCTCTGCGCGAACGATCGCTACGCGGCCGAGCTCGCGCGCGCGAACGGCGGGAAGCACGAGCTCGCCAAGTTTCGTGAACGACGCTTCGCCGCGTGGCTGCTCGTCCCGCCGCCGCTCTGCGCCGCAGTCGGCGTGGCGACGCTCGTCATCACCTCGCCCCTCGTGCGCGTCGTGAATCTCGGCACGGAGCGCGTCACCATCGACGTGGACGGTCGTCACGTCGTCGCCGTCGATCCGACCAGCGTCGAGAACGCGTCGGCCGGCGCCGAGGTGCGCGTCACCGCCGGCGAGCACGAGCTCGTCGCGCGCACGGCTGCCGGGCGCGAGATCGAGCGTGCAGCGGTGCGCGTCGAAGGCGGGCATCCCCACCTGTTTGCACCCGGCAGCGAGGGCTACTGCTTCTGGCTCGAATCGGCCGAGTACGGCCGTGGGCGCACCAACGAGCCCGTGCGCGAGCCACTCGAGGGCACGTCGCATTTCTGGGTCCTGCCGCCCGATCTCGGCGGGTTCTTTCGCCCCGTGCCGGAGCAGGCGCGGGCGGAAACGCGTCTCACGGGGGGGACGGTGACGGTCTTGCGCCAGGCGCCCTGCGGCGCCGATCCGTAGGAGCCGCCGTTGGCAACCCCTCTACGCTGATTATACTGCGCGTCCCGATGAGCGATTCCAAGGCCCCCGACCCGGCTGCCGAGAACGGCGCCCCGGACAGCACGCCGAACAGCGCCGACGAGGCGCAGCGCCCTGAGACGAACGCGCCGCCCGCCGATCCGCTCGAGCGCGCGCAGGCCGAAGCCGGGCGCCTCAAGGATCAGCTATTGCGACTCGCGGCCGATTTCGACAACTTCAAGAAGCGCTCGCGCCGCGAGCTCGACGACGTGCGTAAAGTCGCCCGCGAGGAAGTGCTGCGAGACCTGCTCCCGGTGTTCGACAACCTGGAACGCGCCACGGCGCACGCGGCTCAAGCCACCGACGTGACCGCCCTGAGCGAGGGCATCGGGATGGTGATGCGGCAGTTCCAGGATACGCTCGGCAAGCTCGGGGTCGAACGCATTCAGTCGCTGGGCACGCCGTTCGATCCCGCCGTGCACGAGGCCGTCCAGCACCTCGAGACGGCGGACTATGCGCCGGGCTCCGTGGCCGTCGAGCTCCAAGCCGGCTACCGTGCGGGCGACAGGGTGCTGCGGCCGGCCATGGTGGTCGTCGCCAAGCCGCCACCAAGCTGAAGGGAAGATGGGCAAGATCATCGGCATCGATCTCGGCACGACGAACTCGTGCGTCGCGGTCGTGGAGGGCGTGAGCGCGAGCGGGACGCCCGAGGTGAAGGTGATCCCGAACGCCGAAGGCGCGCGCACGACCCCGTCCGTGGTCGGATTTACGGCCTCCGGCGAGCGCCTCGTCGGCCAGGTGGCGCGCCGGCAGGCGTCCGCCAACCCGCAGAACACCGTGTACGCGGTGAAGCGTCTGATGGGCCAGCAGTTCGATTCGGACGTGGGCAAGCGCCAGGCGGCCTCCGTCCCCTACGCCGTCGTCAAGCACGCGAACGGCGACGCTTGGGTGGAGGTGCAGGGCAAGCAGCTCTCGCCGCCCGAGGTCTCGAGCCACGTGCTCACGACGATGAAGCAGATCGCCGAGACGTACCTCGGCGAAACGGTGACCGAAGCCGTGATCACCGTCCCCGCGTACTTCGACGACGCGCAGCGCCAGGCGACGAAAGACGCCGGTCGCATCGCAGGCCTCGAGGTGAAGCGCATCCTGAACGAGCCGACCGCCGCGGCGCTCGCTTACGGTCTCGACCGGCAAGAGCACGAGGTCATCGCCGTCTACGATCTCGGCGGCGGCACCTTCGACATCTCGATCCTCGAGCTCCAGGGCGGCGTCTTCAGCGTGAAGGCGACGGGCGGCGACACGCACCTCGGCGGCGAGGATTTCGACCAGCGCATCATCGACAAGCTCGCCGAGGATT
>DASUGE010000059.1:0-10148 GCA_036274215.1 Polyangiaceae bacterium
TCTTGCCGGTAGGCAGGAAAAGTCGCGCGGGGTGTAGGCGCGGGTGCGACGAGCGTGAGCTGCTTTTGACGAGAGAACTCCGCGAGCGCCGCGCGCTCACCTTGTGTAAGCTCGGACGCGAGAAACAAGAGCAGGGTCGCCGTTTGGGTCATCGAAGGCCCGTGGTAGGCTCTGGGGAGGTCACCGTGCAGCTCGACTTCGTTAATCGCGAGCTTACGATCAAGCTCGTCTACTACGGGCCCGCCCTGAGTGGGAAGACGACGAACCTGCAGGCCCTGCACAAGGTCGCGGCGCCCGGCTCGAGCGGCCGCCTGATGACGCTCGAGACGAAGGACGACCGTACGCTGTTCTTCGACCTTTTGCCGTTGAGCTTCCGCTCGCAGAGCGGCTTGGCGGTGCGGCTCAAGGTGTTCACCGTGCCCGGTCAGGTGATCCATGCGTCGACCCGGCGGCTCGTCCTTCAGGGCGCGGACGGCGTCGCGTTCATCGCCGATTCGCGCACGACCGAGACGCAGGCGAACACCGATTCGTTCATGGATCTGAAGGAAAACCTGCGCGAGCACGGCCTCTCGCTCCGGCAGATGCCGCTCGTGATCCAGTTCAACAAGCGCGATTTGCCGAACATCCGCAGCGACGAAGAGATCGCGAAGCTCGGCGCGCAGGGGCGCGAGCCCGTGTACCTCGCCGTCGCGATGCGGGGCCAGGGCGTGGTCGAGTCGTTCATCGGCCTCTTGCACCTCACGTGGAGCGCGCTCGACGCGGAGCACGATCTCGGACGCAAGTTCGGCTTCGACGCGCGCGAGTTCATGAACGGCGTCGCCAAGAAGCTCGGCGAGCAGCGCGGGACGGAGGAGCTTCTGGCTGCCTGCGTCGGCGGCGCTCTCGACGTCCTCCGCCCGGAGGTCACGCCCTGATGACCGTCCCCGCTCAGCGCGACCGGGTAGAAGAGCTCACGATCGGCAAGGGAGCCCGCCTGGAGGAGCTCGTCGATCGCGAGAGCCTGTCGCAGCTGGCGAAGAGCTTTGCGGAGCTTTCCGGCGTCGGCATGCGCGTCTTCGACGGCGAGGGCAAGCTGCTCGCCGACGCGTCCTTGCCCGTGGAGCTCGTCGTCTATCTCACGACGCTGAAGTACGCGAAGACCGCGGTCGAGAGCACCGTGAGCTCGGTGAAGAACCTCGACCCGGGCCCCTCCGGTCAGGCGAGCATCGACGGCGTGAGCGGCGGGCGCTACCGTGTGATAGCGCTCGAGCACGACGGGCGGCGCGTGGGGCGGCTCGTGCTCGGTCCCTACTTCCCGCCGTCACTCAAGGACATCCCGGCCGCGCTCATCGAGCTCGAGCCGGCGCTCGACCTCGACCGCGCGCGCGGGTTGCTGACGATGGCGCCCCGCGTCACGGACGAAGCGATGGATCGACTGGCGCGGCACGCACGCGCCGCGCTCGACGTCGTGATGTTCAGCGGCCTGAAGGCGCTGCTCACGGGCAGCATGCACCTCGCTTCCGTGCGCGAAAGTTATCGCGAGCTGCAGTCGAAGCAGGACAAGCTGCAGGTCGCCTACGACCGCTTGAAAGAGCTCGATCGGCTGAAGAGCAACTTCCTCGCGACGGTCTCGCACGAGCTTCGCACGCCGCTCACCTCGATCATCGGCTACAGCGAGATGCTGCTCGAAGGCATCGCGGGCGATGTCGTGGGCGAGCAGCGCGAGTTCGTGACGACGATTCGCGAAAAGGGCGAGCAGCTGCTTACCCTGATCAAGGGTCTGCTCGATCTCTCGAAGCTCGAGAGCGGCACGATGAGCCTGCGCCGGGCCACGGTCGACGTCGCCCCGCTCGTGAAGGACGTCGCGCAGACGATGGCGCCGCACGCGAAGAAGAAGGGCATCGTGCTGCAGGCCGACGTCGAGGCCGGGTTGCCGGCGCTCTGGGCGGACGGCGAGCGCCTGCGCCAGGTGCTCTTGAACCTGATCGAGAACGCGATCAAGTTCACGCCGACGGCCGGCTCCGTGCGCATCAGCGCCAAGCTCGCTTCGATGTCCGCGGCGTCGGGCGCGGACGAAGGCGGCCTCGTGCTGCTCGGCGCGCAACGCACGGCTATCGAGCTACGCGTGGCGGACAACGGCATCGGGATCCCCGAGTCGGAGCGCGGGCGCGTGTTCGACGCGTTCTATCAGGTGGATTCGAGCTCCACGCGCGAGCAGGGGGGCACCGGGCTCGGTCTCTCGATCGTGAAGCGCTTGGTCGAAGGTCACGACGGCGCCGTGCGCGTGGAGCCGAACGAGCCTCAAGGTACCGTGTTCGTCGTGGCGATCCCGCTCAAGCGCTCGACCCTGCGCCCATGAGCCGTGCGCGCCCCGCGTCGGGCCGCTTCGACGAAGCCGAGGCGGTGCGGCTGTTCTCACGCTCGTTCGCGCAGCGCGGCGCGCCGGGTGTCGAGCTCGGCATCGGCGACGATGCGGCGGTGCTCTCGCCGAGCGGGGGGCGGCTCGTCTGGACCGTGGACGCGCAGGTCGAAGGGACGCATTTCGAGCGCGCCTGGCTCGGGCTCCCCGACATCGGCTTTCGGGCGTTCCAGGCGGCGGCGAGCGACCTTGCGGCCATGGGAGCGAAGCCGCTGGCGGCGCTCTCGGCGCTCACGCTGCCGCGCGGGTTCTCGCGTGCAGAGCTCGCTCGGTTGAGCACCGGCCAAGCGGAAGCGGCCCGCGCGTGCCGCTGCCCCATCGTGGGTGGAAACGTCGCGCGCGGCCCCGTGCTGACCCTCACGACCACGCTGCTCGGCACCGTGAAGCACCCGCTCGCGCGTCACGGCGCGCGCCCCGGCGACGAGGTGTGGCTCGTGGGGGAGGTGGGTCTTTCGGCGGCGGGGCTCGCGTTGCTCCAAAGCGGTCGCACCGGCGCGCGCGCTCGCTCGACGCGCCGCGCGCTCACGGCATTCCGGCGGCCCCGCGCGCTGCTCACCGAGGGCACCCGGCTCGCGCGCGTCGCGCACGCGGCCATCGACGTCTCCGACGGGCTCGCCCTCGACACGTCCCGCATGGCGGAGGCGAGCGGCTGCCGGCTCGTCCTCGAGGAGGAGGCTCTCTCTCGGGTGCTCTCGGCCGAGCTCGTGACGCTCACCGCGGCCCTCGGGCGGAGCGCCCTCGAGCTCGCGCTCACGGGCGGCGAGGATTTCGCGCTGCTCGCCACCGGCGCGCCGCGACAGCGGCCGCGTTTCGCGCGTCGCATCGGGCGCTGCGAGCGAGGCCGCGGCGGTTTCTGGGAGCGTGCGGACGGCCGAACCGCCCGGCTTGCGGGCGGTTTCGACCACTTCGCGCGCTAGCGCCGCGAGCTCTCTTACGTCCCCTGGGACCTGTGGCTCAGCGCTGCTGATAGGCCGCTAGCCGCGCTACACGTTCGGCTCGCATCCGTTCAAGGGACTCTTGGTACCCGCGGTCCGTGCCGGCGCGCTGGCGCGCGGCGGTGATTGCCTCGTCCAGAATCCGCAGGGCTCGCGTGTCACCGTCGACCATCGCCCGCCGGTATCGTTCGGCCTCCTCCGCCCGTCCAAAGTGCGGGAGAGAGACCGTCATCGCAGGGTTCGGCGTAGTGCGCGCTGCGTGCTCCGGCGCCCGCACGAGTGCGAACCCGCCGGCGGCGGCACCGGCGAGCGCCGCCGCCGCCACCGCCAGGATCACCGACTTCCGAGAGGTCAGAGAGGTTCGCATGATAATCTATACCCTCACTCTTATTGTACGTTCTCACACAGGATGAATGTATTCGTACCAGCGCCGCCGATGCACGTATCGACAGCATCGCCGCCATTCAGAATGTCGTTGCCGTTGCCGCCGTCTAGGGTGTCGTAGCCAGCCTCTCCGAAGAGCCCGTCGTCGCCGTCTTCACCGTAGAGGTGATCGTTACCCTGGCCACCATAGAAGCGGTCATTGCCGATGCCGCCGTAGCACTGGTCATCGCCGTCGAGGCCCAGCATCACGTCGTCCCCGTTCTGGCCGCGGAGCGTGTCCTGGCCTGTACCGCCTTCGAGCTGGTCGTTGCCATCACCGCCCTCGATGATGTCGTCGCCCTCGCCGCCGCTCAGGTAGTCGTTGCCGCCGAGCCCCCTGATGGTGTCCTGCGCCCCAAGGCCAATGATGCAGTCGGCGGCGGATGTTCCTGTCAGGATGTCGTTGTTCGAGGTGCCCATGATGATGTGCGTGCCGACTGGGCAACAGTTTCGGTTATTGCCTACGCCGACGACCACCGTCTGCGTCGCCGTCGCCTGGTTGCCGAACTGGTCCACGGCACGCCAAGTGACGATCGTCTTGCCCGCCCGCGGGAAGGAGGCGGGCGCGTCATTGAAGATGTCGACGTGGCCGCCGCAACCGTCCGTTGCGGTCGCCTGTCCGAGATTCACGGTCCCGCCGCACGTCGACACCGTGACATCCGGAGGCGGCGCCAACACCGGCGGCGTGGTGTCGAGCACGGTGACGAGCACGGTGTCCGATACCTGGTTCGGCCCGTCGCTCACCGTGAGCGTCGCCTCGCGCGTGCCGAGCGGGAAGGCTCCGGTCGCGAGCGCTTGATCGGCGTTCTGAAGCGGGACGCTCGAAGTCCAGGCGTAGCTGAGCGCTCCCCCATCGGGGTCGCTCGAGCCGCTGCCATCGAGGGTCACGAGCGCGGAGCCGTCGGGCGATGTGCATTGAACCGTCTTGTCGATGCCCGCGTCGGCGATGGGGCACGCCGGCACTCGGCAGGTCGAGCTTCGCGGATCGGGATCCCCGGGCTCGGGGATGTCGTCGTTGTCGTCGTCCTGGTCGCACACGTCGGGCAGCCCGTCGCCGTCGAAGTCACCCGCCGGCTCCTCGGAGTCGGGGAGCCCGTTGCGGTCGCAGTCACCACCCGGAGGCAGCGGCGGCTCGAGCGCACTGACCACGAAGAACGACTTGCTCGCGCGGCGTACGAACGCAGGCGGAAGGTTGGTCTCTTCCCCGGGCTCGGGACCGAGCGCTCCTTCGCCGAGCACGTAGCGTTCGGTGCCGGAGGTCGCCGTGTACACGTCGGCCCGATAGATGCCGCGGCCGACGTAATTCGAGGGATCGATGGTGATTGAGGTCGCGCCGCCCGGCTGAGTGTTCTCGAGGACGAGCGGGACGACGCTGCCGTCCGGACGGTGGAGATCGACGAGCGACAGCGCGCCCCGTACGGCGCGGCCGGCGTAGGAGGTCCCCACGGAGAGCACCACGGGGTCGCTTTCGGGGACGACGGTGCGGGACAGCCGAGGGTAGCTATCGGGACCGGGGCCGGCGACATGAACTTGCACGTATTGAATCTGTGATTCCGAGCTATCGACTGCGGCGAGCTGGAGCTGCCACGTTCCCGGTTCGGGATCCGCGAGCGTCAAGATCCGATAGAAGCGATCCGAGATGACCTCGGCGTCCGACTCTCGCATCCGCACGACCCCGGACGGATCGATCAAACGGAACTGCGGCGACCAGTTGTCCACGTCGGTGTTACGCACGGAGAGCAGCACGTTCACCTGCGTCGCGTAAGGCTCGATCTCGAAAGCTTGCGTGCGGATGGGGGACTCACCGTCCACCTTGCACACGCACCCGAACGCCGTGTCCAGTCGCTGTTCCGGAACACAGAACGTGACTTCGAGCGAGCCGCAGGGGACCGTGTACGGCACGGTGATGCTCGTGCGCGGCACGGCTAGCTGCTCACCGCTGGCGAGCGCGAAGGCCTCCGCGTAGATGCTCGGCAGCTCGTCGCCGATCGGCGCCTCGAACAGCGTGCCCCCCGTCGCCGCCGCGATGTTGCCGAGCAGGATCTTGTCGGCGGCGTGACCGGTCGGTACCGCGAAGATCCGAATGCCCTGCTTGCCGAGCGCGGTCGCCACCGCGAGCGGATCGGCGTCGCCGAGGGGATCGGGTCGATTGTTCTCGCCGTCCGAGAGCAGGATGATCGTCTTCGCCGCCAAGGAGGTTCCGTTCAGCATCTCGCCAGCGCGCTTGAGCCCGAGCCCGATCGCGGTGAAGCCGTCGGGCGCGAGGGCGTTGACGACGCCCTTGAACGCGTCGAGAGCGACCTGGCCGGCGACCGGGACGCCGCTCTTCAGCACCTCGGCGAGCGGCTCGTCGAGCGTCTCGGTCGTCGAGAACGACACGAGCCCGGCGTTCGGCGTCGTGCCCGTCCGGCCCACCACGAGATCCAGAAAGTCGCGCGACGCCGCTTGAGCAAAGGCGAGGCGTGTCTCGCCGGTCCCCGCGCCGTACGTCGCATCCGCGTCGATCGGTGTCTTCATGCTGCCCGACCGGTCGATGACGAGCACGACGCCGTCCGGGTTCAAGCCCTTGGCGGGCGCGTCGTCCCATCCCGTGCCGGGCATGAGAACGCCGCCGCATTCGTCGACCGTGGGAGGCGTGGATGTCGGGCGATCATCCGGCGGCGGGATGATCAACCCGTACTGGAACGGCAGCGACTTCGCGAGGTACTCCCACTCGGAGAGATCGACGTTGGGGCTCGCGACTGCGCGCGCAATGTCGTTGTACTTCTGATCCCAGCGCTGCTGCACGCCCTCCCAGTCGCCGGTCATGTCGTTCCAGAGCTCGCTGCAGAACGTCGGGTCGTCGCAGCGCGCGATGGGGCGCTCGGTGCCTGTCGGCCCTGCCGTGACCAAGGTGTCCGGAAAAAAGGTCGAGTTGCGGACGGGGGTGGAGCTGCTGAAGTAGGGCCACGGATTGCGCGTGACCTTGCTGAAGTCCACGAGCAGCGTGAGCGGTCCCGCCTGCCCGTGCGAGCCGGCGATGAAGGGTGGGGTTCCTTCACCCGTGCCGTCGCTCGCCGCACCGCCGAGCACCAGCGAGCCCGTCCCGGGCGCGATGGGGCCTGCGCCGGACTTCACGCTCGAGACGGTCTTCGTGATCGGATCGAAATCGACGAGGAACGTGCGGGCAGGCTGCGTGTTGCCGACAATGCCGCCCGTGTACTCGTCGGCCTGCCCGAGGACGTCCACCTGCCAGTGGTCCGTGCTCACGCGCGTGGCGTAGAGCCGGAACAAGTGGCGCTCGCCCCGCTCGTCCACGGCGAGATAGAAGCTCGACTCGGCATTCGCCGTCGTGCGGGCCGCGCCCCAGCTCGACGAGTCGAAAGCGGGCCCGCAGTCGTCGAGCGACAGCGAGCAGAGCGCGCAGCTCGCCTCGCCGATGCCGAAGCCGTGGTCCTGGCAGCTCGAAGGCGGAACGAGCGCGCCGCTCGGGCCCTCGACGCAGGCCTCGGGGGAGCTGGCGACGGCGGCGCAGTAGGGCGTGCAGGCGCTCTTGTCGAGCGTGCAGTTCTGGTTGCAGCCGAGGAGCCCCACGGTGTCGCGCATGAACTCGCTGCAGCGGCGGTCGCCGCTCGGCCCCGGCACCGGCGCGCCCGTCGCGTTCTGACTGCCGAGATCGCACTCCTCTCCCGCGTCGAGGACCCCGTTGCCGCACGTCGCGGGCGTGCCGCAGTTCTGGAGGTTCAGGCTGCAATTCAGGTGGCAGGAGAGCGACCCCGCGCCGAGGCCGAGGCTTGCGCACGTCGTCCCTCCTGGGACGACCGGCCCCGTGTTACAGGCTTGGGGCATGCCGCTCGTCTTCGAGCAGCTATCGAAGCTCGGCGGCGCGCAAGGGCCCTTGTTGTAGGTGCAGTTCGTGCGGCACCCGACGTGGTCCGCCAGCCCAGCAGCTAGTCCGAAGGATGAGCACAGGGGCAGCGGTGTGAGCGTGTCTTCCGGATCGCACTGCTCGCCGGGCTCGGTGACGCCATTGCCGCAGTCGCCCCATGGCACGGTGAGGGCCGAGCTTCCCCCGCTGAACGCCGCGCTCACCGACAGGTGAGTCGCCGGCTTCACTGCTGGACAAGCCGTGGCTCCCGAGCCGTGGAGGGAGTCGAAGTTGTTGTGCACCGCGAGCTCGCTCCGGAGATCCTGCGAGGGCGGGCAGGTGAGCGCCGCGCCCATGTCAGCGCCCGGGCAGCCAAGACACGTGTTGGTGCCGCCCGTGCACCCGAAATCCCAGAACGGATTGAGGTCACCGATGCTGCGCCCGTCGGGCAAGAGCCAAAGCGTCCTGGAATCCTGCATGATGGTGTTGTCGCTCGGCGTCGCCCCGCCCGGATCGAAGCCGGGGCCCATGCCGCAGTTCTTCCATTCGCGATTCTCCTCGCGGTAGTTGTCGCCGAGTCCGAGGAGCGCATGCCCGAGCTCGTGCGCGAGCGTCGCACTGTTGTACGCGCCGCCTTCGCGGAAGAGCGTGACGTGCCCCCCGAGGAGCTCCGAGAAGGAGCGCCCCTGACCATTCAGGAGCCAGACGTCGCCCACCTCCTCGCTCGATTGCCCCGCGCTGAGCGTCACCTTGCTAATTTTGACCTTCGCGTCCGTCGCGTCGCAAAGTTGCAGCCGCGCGCGCTCGACTTGCTCCTTGAGCGCTGCTATTTCTGCGTCCGTCGGGAAGTACTGGAAATGGAACTTGAGGTGGAAGCTCCCGTCCTCGACCTTGTAGGCGCCCGGCGGTCCGCCTTGCGCTCGCGCGGCCTGCGCACCCAAGAACACGAGCGCTCCGAGCCCCAGTCGCATCGCTTTCCCACCCATGGTCGCCTCCTCTCGAGCCTTCGTTCCGGCGCACGCTACATCCCTCGCCCGTTCAGGTCGATAGTAGTTTGTTCGGCTGCGCGCCTCATTGTTCTCCTCGGCGCGCTGCCAATCCTTGCCTGCAACGCCACCAACCGAAGTCCGTCGCCGTCGGACGAGTCGATGGATGCCGGGCCCCCGAAGCTGAAGCCGGCGGACGCCGGGCCCTGCCCGCAGCCGTACTGTCCGGAGACGGTCTACGACCGGATCACGGACGAGGAGGCGAACCGACCACGTCGCGGCATCGAGGTCGACGGCCCGACCCTTTACTGGGGCGAATACTCCCCGAGCGCGGGCGGCGTCGTTCGCTCGGCGCCGAAGGACGGCTCGGGGCCGATTCGCACGCTCGGGCAACGGTTCGACTTCGCCTACAGCCGCTCGTTGGTGGTCGACGAGACGCACGTGTACTGGCTGAACGTCGACGACACACGCACCTGGCCCGTGCTGGTCCGGGTGGACAAGGACGGGAGCAATCCGCAAACCACGCCCATTCCCAGGTTTGGGGACAACGTGAAGCTGCTCGACCTCGGAGCCATCGCGGGCACACCGGACGCAATCCTGCTCGCCACTTTGAGCTGTAGTTGGATTCTTCGTGTTCCGAAAGACGGCTCAGCAATCCAAAGCTGGGCCGTGAGTCCGTATCCGGATTCAGGGGGCGTAACAGAGCTTGAGCGCTTTGGAGATTTTATCTACTGCTCGAACGGCGCACACATCCATCGGCTCGATCCAGCCACGGGTGCGGTCAGCGAGATTGTGAGCGGCCAAGACCACGCCGGACCGATGGCGCTCATTGAAGGCTCGCTCTATTTCGCCAACAACGACGGCGGTACGAACGGGGACGAAAATTTGGCGCTCGTCGCACCGAACGGCGGCGACGTGCAGGATCTTGGTCTCTCATTTGGCGCTGCGGCACACCTAAACTATGACGAACTACGACACTCGCTCTATTGGGTGACCGGTCTCAGCCCGTTCATCGGGCGTGTCGTGGCCTATGGGGTCGGAGGGACGGCCGCCCCAACCGTGCTCTTGGATGCGCAGAACATCATGGGCGACAGCACGGCCGACGCGGACAACCTCTACTGGCAGTCGGATAACGCGATTACGCGGCTGCACAAGTGGCCGTAGCATCGCAACGGGTAGCCACCAACCGAAGTCCGTCGCCGACGGACGACTCCAGTGATGCCGGGCCCCCGAAGCTGAAGCCGGCGGACGCCGGACCCTGCCCGCAGCCGTACTGTCCGGAGACGGTCTACGACCGGATCACGGACGGCTGCACAAGTGGCCGTAGTGTGTCCGCGCCCGCGCGGCGACGCACGGGTGCGCTCTCGCACGTTTCACAGGTGGGCCCGGACGGGCCTTGCCCTAGCTCGTCTACTTGCAGGAGCCGGGCATGCCCGCGCCCTTCAGGGCACCCTGGACGGCGGCGAGCACGGCGGCGTTGCTCGCGCCCGCGCCGACCGCGACCGAGCAGGCCTGAGCGGCGGCGAGCATGTAGCTCTTGTTCGGCTCCGGGGCGAGCG
>DASUGE010000060.1:0-2747 GCA_036274215.1 Polyangiaceae bacterium
CCGCAACCAGCGAAAGCGCCCAACACCGTGGCCAGAAACCCGAGCCTTCGGCTCACCCTCCTGGTCTAGCAGCCGTTTCGGACAGCGGGAAAGCTCTCGGACCCCGAAACTTGGCCCGATCCGGGGTCAGGACCTATCGGCGATGCAGGCGGAGCCCCTACGACGGCCCGCCCGAGGCCACCCATGACGGACGTGAACGAACGACGCGCTGCTGGTTCCAGCCGGGTACAGCTCGATACGCTGGTCGAGATCTGCGGCAACGAGATGGGCACCCCCGCCTTCGAGGCGGAAGCGCTCGACGTGAGCGCGCGGGGCATGCACCTCCGAACGGCGTACCTCCCCGAGGAAGGCGCTCCGCTCGTCTGCCGCTTCGAGGATCACGGCCGCGAGATCGTCGTCGAAGGCGTCGTCGCCTGGCGCAAGGAAAGCAAGAAGGGCGGCGACTTCGGCGTGAAGTTCACGGCGCTCGACTCGAGGAGCGTCGATTCGCTCCGCGAGCTCGTCAAGCGCGACGTTCTGGACCGGGGCGAGAACGACGACAGCCTGCGCGGCTCGAAGGTTCGGCTTCACATCGAGGGGCTTGGCTCGCCGATGAAGGCGCGCGTGCGCACCGGCGGCACCCAGAAGGTGCAAGTGGGCTCGAATCTCGAGTTCCTGAAGGTCGGTCGTAAGCTCGAAATCGAAGATCTCGAAGCCGGTGGGCGGCGCGAGGCGCGCATCGACGGCGTCGAGGTCGTCGTGGACGCGCAGACTCAAGTCCCGCAGCTCGTCGTGGCGCTCCGCTACGAGGGCGTCGAGGACACGCCGGAGCCGAGTGTGCTCGATCTCGGCGGCGATCCCGTGAAGCCCGCGTCGCTCTTCATCGACGCGGGCGCCGTGACCACGGACGCTGGAGCGAAGGGCGCATCACCCGAGAGCCAAGCCGCTGCGGCGACCGCGGCCGCGAGCGACGCCGGCACCGAGGACCCGACTCCGTCCGGAGACGTACCCGCGACCAGCGACGACGAGCTCGGCGACGCGGTGCCCGCCGCGACGCGCGCGGCTCGGCGCATCGGCTCCGCCGCGGAGCACGCCGGCGAGAAGGCGCGCGAGGCGAGCATCGCCGCCGCGAAACTCGGCTCGAACGCGCTCTCCGGCGTGGGCAAGCTCCTCGCGGGTGCCTCCGCGAAAATAGCGGCGCTTCGGGGCGAAAAGGCAGCCGCAGCCAGGCGCCGGACGACGTCGCCACCCCCCGAAGGCCCGATGTCCGTCGAGGGAAAGCGTCTGCGCCCGCAGTCGTCGAAGCGCGACGGTGAGAAATCCGAAGGGGCACCGAGCCCCTCGCCTGTCCGCCGCATCACGAAGCAGCGCGCCCTCGTCGGCGCCGCCGGCATCGCAGTGCTCGGAACCGCCCTCGCCATCGGGCTCCGGCCGAGCAAGAGCGAAACAGAGAAACCCGCCGCCGCCGCGACGGCAGCGCCCGAAGCGCCCGTTGCCGCCGCACCCGCAGCACAGCCCCCTCCCGCCGCAGCTCCGATGAGCCCGCCCGGTGCGCCGATCACGGCGAACGTCCCGCTCTTTGGCGCGACGCCGATGGCGACCGCCGAGCCTGCACCGCTCGGTCCGCCGCCTACCCCCGAGGCCAAAGCCGTCGAGCAGGCGGAGCTCGCGTCGGCCAAAGCGGCCGAGCCCGCGGGCGCCGAGGACGAGGAGTTCGTCGACGAGCCGTCGTCGAAGAGCGCGAAGAAAGACGCGAAGGACGCGAAGGGATCGACGGACACGAAGCCCGAGGACGTGGCCGCCTGGGGTCGCGGCAAGATGCACCTTCCGACGATCTATCGCATCCGCCTCGATGGTCCCGGCTCGGCCATCCACGGCGCTGTCGATCCGATGGGCTTCACGGTGCTCATCCCGAGCCGGAAGCTCATGGAGCACGGCGACGGGCTCGCCAAGCGTGACGCGCGCTTTGCCCGCGTACGGACGACGAACACGCCCGGAGGCGCTCAGGTGCGCATCGCCTTCAAGAGCAGCGTGCCCGCCTACCGCGTGAGGCTCCGCCGCGACTACATCGAGCTTCTCGTCAGTGCCCCCGAGGAGAGCTCCGAGAAGAAGCCCGCGCCGAACGCCATCCCCGCTGCCAAGGCGAAGCCCGCAGCCAAGCCGGCGCCGAAGGCGAAGCCCGCAGCCAAGACTGGCCACTAGAGCTAGCAGGGGATTCGAAGGTTACTGAGCGGCGCGCAGATCGTGTAGCGCACGGTGAGGACCAGCATCTCACCTGCCGCGTCCGTGAACGAGATCGTGAGCGTGCCGCTAGCGACGCCCGCCACCCCTGACGCCGCCGGCACGTCGCTGATCACGAAACCGGTCCAGAGTCTGCCGGACTGGTGGTCGACGTAACGCGCCGTTTGGCCGGCTACTTCGAGACAGGGCGGACCGCTCATCGGATCCTCGCACGCACTGAACATGAGGCTTCGCGAGCACCCCGAAATGACTCCGGCGAGCGGCTGTTCCGGGCAGGTCGTCGGCGCCCGATCGGCCGCGCCGTCGATGGTGCCGTTGTAGTCGATGTCGTATGTCGCGCCGTCGCCCTCGATGACGAGGCCGTAGTCGGCCTCGGGACACATCGGACAAACGACGGACGTGCCGCCGGTGCCGCCCGCCGCGATCACACCGCCGGATGCACCGAGACCTCCCGACGGCACCGCGCCCGTTCCCCCGTCGCTCGTGCCGCCGGCGGGTTCGGCGCCGCCGCTACCCTTGTCGCCACC
>DASUGE010000061.1:0-5571 GCA_036274215.1 Polyangiaceae bacterium
GGTCATGATCGCCGCGGCGAAGTGGCGTGCACGCCGTCGCGGAAGCTCTGCTGTCGTGTTCCTCACCACGCGCGCGAGCCTAATGCCGTGTCTCAAAAGTAACAATCCCACGGATTCTTACTTTTGAGCTTGGCTTCGCCAAGCGCGCTGCTTCGCAGCGCCGGCCCTAGCCATTCCTCGGGGGCGCTCCCGCCCCCGGAAACTGGCTACGCCAGTTTCTCCCCCTCCTTCGCTTCGCGAATGGCTAGTGCTTGCGCACGGCCAGCATTCCCGCCCGCGCTCACCTCACCAATGCGTTGGCGTCTTATGAGACGCCGCACTAGCTGCACGCGCTCAGCTCGCGGAGCGGAGCTCGGGGTCTGCTGCCTCGGGCACGGGCGTCGCGTGGATCGGGAACGGCGTGCTCCGCGGACCCACCATCCAGTTGTCGTGGCGACCGTCCCAATGCAGGACCGTGAGCGCGTTCACGTCGAAGCCGTCGAGGCAGTTCAGGTTGGCGGACACGAAGTCGCCGCCGATCTCCGCCAGATGCCCTGAGCCGAAGCAGTGGACGCCGCAGTGCCGGCAGAAGTGTCGCGTCGAGATTTTCATGCCCCACGCGTAGCGGCCGATGCTCGCTTCGCCGGCAAGGAGCCGGAACGCGCTCGGCTTCAGAATCACGCCCGTCTGCGCGATCTTCATGCAAATGCTGCAGTTGCAGCGGGCGGCTTGAAAGCCCTCCTCGAGATCGACCTCGAAGCGGACGGCGCCGCAGTGGCAGCCTCCGGTGCGCGTGACGGTCTTCTTGGCGGCGGAGGTAGGGATCGAATGGCTCATGGGTGCTCCTTTCGTCGAATCGAGAAAGCACCCTACCGGCACCGAATGACAGCCTTATGTCAGGTTTAATGGCGCCACAAAACAACGAATGAAAACAACCACTTGGCGCCGCCCGCCCCTCTCGCTTAGGACGAGACGACGGTCACGACGCCGTCAGGGCCCAGACGCAGCGCAACCGGCTGCTCCCCGCGGAAGAGGAGCAGCGCGGCGGTATCGGACGAGAGCACGCCGAGGTCGCCGGTGGTGGGGCCGCCGAAGTCGCCCACGTCGAACACGATGGTGTCCTTGGCGTTCGGCAAATCGGCGAGCGCTGCGACGCGCACGCGCGTGTCGCCGAGGCTCGAGCGATACAGCACGAACACCTTGTCGCCGAGCGGCGCGACCGCCCACAGGTACGCGCTGTCGAAGCCGGGGATGCTCACGTCGCTCGACTTGCAGCCGTCCGCCTTGCAGTCGATGCGACCGACCGTGGTGCTCGTCTTGTCGCCCTTGAGCCAGGCGATGCTGGCACCGTTCGCCGTGCACACGAGCTCGGACTCACCCGCCCGATCGAACGGCATGGTCGCGTCGGCCGGCTTCGACCAGCCGCTGCCGCTGTAGGTGCTGAAGGTGACGGCCGTCTTGCCCTCGCCGCCCGTCGGCTTGGCGCTGCCCTGGCCGGTGCGCCCGGCATACGTCGCGAACGCGTAGGTATCCCCCTTCTGGCAAGTGTGGAAAGCCCCGGCGAAGTTACCTTTCAAGCTCGGGCTGTTCTTGAGGCGGCCGTGGCTCAGGGACTTCACGGTGAGCTCGGCGCCACCCTCCGTCGGGGTGAGAGCGAGGATCTGGTTGCCGAGCGTGAGCGGATCCCCGACTGGGCTCGTGAGGGCAAGCTTGACGGGCCTGCCTGCTTTGCCGTCCGTGAGCTCGACGGCGACGAGTCCTTCGTCGGGCGTTGCCCCAGCGCCGGCCGGCTTGCTGAGCATCGGCGACTTACCCTTGGCCTTGGGAGCGGGCTTCGCCTTGCCTTTGGCCTTGGGCTCGGGCTTGGTCGGATCCGCGGGGCCACCGGTGATGTCTTCCTTCACGGCCTTCTCGACGACGACGCCCTCGCGCACGAGCCGGCCCGAGCGCCCGCCGACCGCGGAGGTTTCGCCCGTCTCGAGGTTGTACGCGACGAGGCCCTTCTCCGTGAGCCCCGCGGCGAAGAGGCCGTGCGAATCGTTGACGATTTCGACGCTCTGCGGCGGGAGCTCCGGCACCTTGTCGTTGCCCGCGACACAACGCACCTTCGCGAAGCCCGCCGCGAACTCGCACGCCATCGGACGAACGCGGCCTTCCGCCGTCTTCAGCGCGACGAGCGCGCGCCCGTCGCCCGTGAGCACGGGACCCGAGACACGGAGCGGCTTGGGCGCGAAGCTCTTCCAGCTCTTCGCGTCGACGAGCGGCGGCGCGCCGGCGGTCGGCGCGGGCACGTTGCTGGCCGGCGCGATGGCAAGCTCGGCCGATTTTGCCGACTCCCAGAGCTCGGTCGTCGCCGAGATGAGCGCGGTGTCGCCCGCGATCGCACAGCTGCCTTTCGCGTCGGTGCAGCCGAAGCGATCGTGGAGCTTGCGCTTCAAGAGCTGCGGCTTGCCGGAGTTGTCGAGCGACGTGTAAAGCTCGTCGGCGTACGGCGTGCAGCGCTTGGGCCACGCGTCCTTCGCCGCCGGGGCCGGCGGGTTACCGAGCATCACTTGGCGGAGCTTCGGCACGCGCTCGGCGACGCCGAGGCTCGCTGCAGGGCCGGCCAGGCAGGTCGCGAGCTCGCTCCAGTGCTTGCCGCTAGCATCCTCGCCACAGGCCACGGCGCCGAGCAGCGCACAGGGACCAACGACCAAAAGCCTCGCACGCCCGTGTCCGCGTCGCTCGCTCATGGCTCGACGATAGTCACAGTTCGCGCGTGACGGGAGCGAAATCTTGACTCCGACGCTCGTCCGGAGTCCCGATGGTCGGGCATGTCGACCTCGGAGCCCGCGCACGGCGGGCACCCGCGCCTCAGAACACTGGCGCTCGCGTCGCTCGGAGTCGTGTTCGGGGACATCGGCACGAGCCCGCTTTACGCGGTGCGTGAATGTTTGAACCACGCGCACGGCGTCGCGACGAGCCCGGAGAACGTGCTCGGCGTCGTGTCCTTGGTGTTCTGGGCGCTGCTGCTGGTAATTTCGCTCAAGTACGTCGCGTACGTGCTGCGCGCCGACAACGCAGGCGAGGGCGGCATGCTCGCGCTCACGGCGCTCGCCACCTCGAGCGCGGAGCTCCGCCCCTGGGCGCATCGCCTGGCGCTCACGGTGGGCCTGTTCGGCGCGGCACTGCTCTTCGGCGACGGCATCATCACGCCCGCGATCTCGGTGCTGAGCGCCGTGGAAGGCCTCGGCGTCGCGGCACACGCGTTCGAGCCCGTGATTTTGCCGGCCGCGAGCGCGATTTTGGTGCTGCTCTTCTTCCAGCAGCGCCACGGCACGGGCCGCGTGGGTGCGGTCTTCGGCCCCGTGATGCTCAGCTGGTTCGGCGTGCTCGCGCTGCTCGGCCTCGTGAACATCGTCGGCAGCCCGAGCATCCTCGGCGCCGTGAGCCCTGCGCACGCCGTCGGATTCTTCGTGCGCAACGGGCGTCTCGGCTTCTTGGTGCTCGGCTCGGTGTTCCTCGTCGTGACGGGCGGCGAGGCGCTCTACGCCGACATGGGACATTTCGGGGCGCGACCGATCCGCATCGCGTGGTTCGCCGTGACGCTGCCGGCGCTGCTCCTCAACTACTTCGGTCAGGGTGCGCTGCTCTTGCGCAAGCCCGAAGCCATCGCGAGCCCCTTCTACAACCTCGCGCCCACCTGGGGTCTCTACCCGCTCGTCGCGCTCTCGACGCTCGCGACCATCATCGCGTCGCAAGCGCTGATCTCGGGCGCCTTCTCCGTCACGCGCCAGGCGTTGATGCTCGGGTTTTTGCCGCGCGTGCGCATCCAGCACACGTCCGCGCACCAGATCGGGCAAATTTACGTCCCCATCGTCAATTGGGGCTTGATGCTTGGCGCGGTCGGCGCCGTGTGGGGCTTCGGCAGCTCGAGCGGTCTCGCGGCAGCGTACGGCGTCGCCGTAACGCTCGACATGGCGATCACGACGCTGCTCGCGTACGTCGTCGCCCGGATGCAATGGCGCTGGAGCACTGCCCTGGCGCTCGCCATCACGATCCCGCTGCTCTCCGTCGAGCTCGTGTTTTTGACGTCGAACCTCACGAAGATCAAGCACGGGGGCTGGTTCCCGCTCGCGATCGGCGCGCTCATGTACACGATTTTCACGACCTGGCGCCGCGGACGGCAGCTCTTGTTCGAGAAGATCAAGGAGCGCAGCGTCCCGCTCGAGGATTTCCTCGAGCTCATGAACGTCGAGCGTCCCGCGCGCGTGCCGGGCACCGCCGTGTACCTCACGGGCAACGACAGCGGCACGCCGCCCGCGCTCTTGCAGGGACTCCTGCACATGCGCGCCGTCCACGAGCGCGTCCTCTTGCTCACGATCATCACGGAGAAGGTGGCGCGCGTTCCCCTCGAGCAGCGCGTGCGCATCGACGCCTACGACTCGGGCTTCGCGCGCGCCGTCGCCCGCTACGGCTTCATGGAGACACCGGACGTGCCGGAGCTCTTCCAGCGCCCCGAGTTCGAGAACCACTCGCTCGAGTACGTCACCTTCTTCCTCGGTCGCGAAACCGTGCTGCCCGACAAGCAAGCCGGCATGGCGCTCTGGCGCGAGCACCTGTTCGCGTTCCTCACGCGCAACGCCCGCCCCGCGACGGCCTTCTTCGGCATCCCGCCGAGCCAAGTCGTCGAAATCGGCACCCAGATCGAAATCTGAGCGAGGGCTCGCCGCGCTACTTCGCCCGGCAGCGCAAACGCACCGGCGCGGTCCCTACGGAGAAGCTCGCCGACGAGAACGACGGCGCGCCAATCGTCCCGCGGCTCTCTCGCGACACGCACCACGGCTCCGAAGGCATCCCGGTCCAGCGCCGATCGAGCTTGCCGTTCAGGTTCTCGTCCTGAAAGGCGCCCGCCGCGTAAACGCCCGGGCGAAGATCATTGAACCGGCAAACGGCGACTCCACCGCGGATGGAAGCCGACGCGGCGTGCAGCGGCCGGCGCAACCAACCCGCCTTCTCGTACACCCCGCACAGCACGCGGCCGCGCCCGTTGCCGACGACGATTTCAAGGTCGATGGAAGTGCTGCCCTGGGTCGCGTCGGCGCGCGCGTCCCCGACGGCCGCGCCAGCGACCAGCGCTGCCAATCCAGCGCAAAGTAAGAGCTTCTTGAGAAATTCCACGCGAGCGGCTGCTCCGAGTACGCCAATAGACCCTACGGCATGTTGCGGGAATTTCACCCCTAGGTTGCCGCCAGAGTTCTCTCGGCCACGATTTTGAAAAGGCGCTCCTTCCGCAGATCACTCCAGGTGTAAAGAGCAATCCGGTCGAGCTTTCGCCGAACGCCCCCGAGCTCGACCGCCCGAGCCCAGGCGAGCCCGTCGGCCCGCTGCGCGTCAGTCGCGGCCCGCCGCGGTCGGGCGATGGTGACATGAGGCTTCGCAGGCCGGCTCGGCCGCCGCCCGAGCGCGACCTCGCACAGCCGCCCCCCGAGCTCCGTCAGGCACGCCGTGACCGGTGCCCGCCCCTCGTCGAGCAGCGCGGACAGCGCGCTGTAGCGCCGCGGCGACCCCATCGGCACCACCTCCCCGAGCGTCACGTCGAACGGCGAGAGC